>NZ_JAMYQI010000019.1:0-100456 GCF_040320805.1 Mesorhizobium sp. M0615
AACACCGTCCGGCTGAAGGTTTGGAAGGGATTCATCGTGGTCGGCCGCAAGGGCCCGAACAGGCTTCCGCCTCCACACCTTCAGGCGCGTTCATATTCGTCATCGGACAATTGCAGAAATCGATTGCTTGGATAGGCACACATTTACGAAATGGATTCACTCTCGTTCGCTCCGCCCTTCTGCTGAGCAGTTGCGGGGTCGCAGGCGGCGGGGGATCGCCATCCATGCCTCCTCTCATAGTCGAGGGGGGGGCAGTTTCTCAATTTGGGGACAACTGAGACGTCCGGTGCTCTTAGGCAGAGGAATCATCCGAGATCCCTCCTGCAACATCATTTCCCGCATCCACAGGCTTGCCGGATCACTATTGTGGAGCGCAGGCCATTGAACGGCCTCCGTGAATGCGGGAGGAAGTGGCGGCGGAAGTTTGACAATCCGCAGGGGTGTTGTTTTTGCGAAATGCTGCGCCAGCCGTAAGGGCATGGTCCCGATCCGGCTGGTGCCTGATACAACGGGCGGGATCAGGCTAAAGCCGTGTACGACAACTTCGATGCGTCTCTCGAAACCGTGCTCGAGCAAATACCATTCCTCCATGGAGAGCTGCCGGGTGTCCCCGAATTTGAACACAACCTGCCCCATCGATAAGTATCGCTCCAATGTAAGTGGCTCTGATAGCTGCTTGTTCGTGCCGCAGCCTACGCACACGAGCATATCTTCGAACAGGGCTGCGCGAGGATGTTTCGACATGAATACTTCCGGCATGATCAGAAAATCAACGTCGCCGCGCCGGAGAAGCTCCTCGGGATCGTCGGAAATAGGGAGACATTCAAAGCGGACGGCGGGAGCTTCCCGCGCAGCACGTTCTACGATCTTCTTAAAAAATACGAGCGTGATGTAATCGGAAAGGATAATCCGGAAGCGACGATCCGATTGGGCTGGGTTGAAGGCGTCCCAGGAAATAATCGATAGCTGGATGTGCAGCAATGCCTCCCTGACTGCTGGGGCGAGCCCCTCAGCGCGAGGCGTCAAAATGAGCTCGCGGCCGCTCATCGTAAATAGCTCATCGCTGAAATAGGCGCGTAACCGAGCAACGGCGGCGCTCATTGCCGGCTGGCTCAGGTTAATACTGCGGGCCGCCGCGGTGACTTTACGTTCCCTGACCAGAGCGTCCAACACAACGAGGAGATTCAGATCGAGTCCCTTAAAACGCATGTCTTGATCTAGGCGGCGTGTGAATGGGTTGCGACCAAACATTCAATTCGAATGGTGAGTAGCGTCAACGCATCAGCCTTCGACGAAAAAGAGCAATCGAAAAGAAGAAGGGCAAAACTGTGTATATGCAAAGCGCGCCGATATGCAGGCCCATTTTGTCAATCGGACGGCCAAGCATCGCTGGACGAATGAGGTCGATTGCATGTGCGAGCGGTAATAAGGAGGCAGCATACTGAAAAGCGCCGGGCAATTGGTTGATCGGAAACATCGCGCCGCAAAGGAACAGCATGGGTGTAATAACAAGCGTATTATAAAATATGAAATATTCATAACTGGGCGCAAGCGCCGTGACGACCATCGCTAGACTCGCGAAGGCGAGGCCATTGAGAGCGATGACTGGCAGCAAGCAGAGGATGGATGGCCACGATGCGTAGCCGAGCGTGGTGGCAACAATAGTGATTGCTGTGCCCGCCATGAGGGCCTTCGTGGCTGCCCACGCCAATTCGCCGAGTAAGATATCGCCGAGCGTCAGCTGAGTGCATAGCATTCCTTCCCAGGTGCGCTGGTCGCCCATGCGGCCGAAACTCCCGTAGACCGTTTCAGCGGTCGCCGATGCCATCACGCTTGTGGCAACCATGCCAGCCGCGAGAAACGCAATGTACGAAGTGCCCTCAACAGGACCTATCATTGTTCCGATGCCAAAGCCGAGACCGAACAGATAGATCATCGGATCGGCGAGGTTGCCGAGAACCGATGCAAGCCCGATTTTCTTCCATCCAAGATAGTTGCGGCGCCAAACCGCGACCCAATTCCACGCATTGGCGGGCATGCCCGCCGCATAACGTTCGCCCATTGTTCAGTCCTCCATCTCGCGCCCGGTTAACCGCAAAAACACATCCTCGAGATTGGGGGGACGCTGCAGAAGGCGTAGACCCGTGCGCCCGCGTAGCTGCGCCAGCACCTGCTCCGGATCGGGTGCATAGCAAAAAAGCGTCTCACCGCTCACCTCGATGCGCTGTGCGTACGGCCGGATCAGCGCACCCAGTTCATGCGGATTGCCGCCGTAGACCTCGACCACGTCACAGCCGATCTGCTCGTCAATGAGTTCGGACGGGCGACCTTCGGCGATCTTGCGCCCCTCCTCCATAACGCACAGCCGATCGCACAGCCGCTCGGCCTCTTCCATGAAATGGGTAGTCAAAAGAATGGTCTTGCCCCGCGCCAGCAGCGATCGCAGCCGATCCCAGATCAGGTGGCGGGCCTGCGGATCGAGGCCGGTGGTCGGCTCGTCCATCACCAGCAAGTGCGGGTCATTGATGAGCGCACGCGCGAGCGTCAGGCGCCGCTTCATGCCGCCGGACAGTTCGGCGACGCGCGCATCCGCTTTGTTCTCGAGGCGGGCGAACTCAAGCAGCGATGGTATGACCGCATCGATCTGGCGTCTGCTCATCCGGAAGTAGCGCCCGAACACCAACAGGTTCTCGCGTACAGTGAACGCGGCATCAAGATTGTCGAACTGCGGGACCACGCCGATGCGCATACGTGCCAAACGCGCGCGCGCCGGCACTGGAGCGCCGAGCACAGTAATCTTCCCCGCATCAGGCGATGTCATGCCGAGGACCATACGCGCAATCGTGCTTTTGCCCGCGCCGTTCGGTCCCAAGAGCCCGAAGCATTCCCCCGCCGCAACGCGGAACGACAGCCTGTCGACAACGAGCTTGTCATAAGTTTTGCTTACGTCAGTAAGGTCGATCGCTATCATGGACATGGGTTCATTTTACCGAGCGGGACGACAAAACTGGCGGTTGCTTGGTTCCCTGCCGATCTGAAACTGTAACTCGTCTTCGCCATCCCCGCCGTCGATAACGAACTGATCGACATCACAAGGATCTAGCCGCTGCTCCGCTAAAGCGGCGACAATTGCGTCGAGATTATCGATGGATTGGTAACGCGGATCGTTGTGCCGCTTTTCCTGGTCATCGCAGAAGACGAGCCGTCCATCCTCGACCAGGGCGATCGCCCCATCATGGGTCAGCTTGGTACCACAGATGCGCATAGTGTCTCCACGTTAACGGCGATAGATTCGAGATTCATCAGGAAGCGGAAATCGGGTTCCGGAAACGGACGAGCAAGCAGTCTTCGTTGACCGACTCGCCCCGACACTCAAGCCGCTCTACCTCGATCAACGTTTCGTTCAGCATGGCGATGACCGGCTCAGCACCAGCGGCGTGACCCCAGCGACGGCAATTAGCATCCCTTGCCGATCCGAAGATCAGATGCCCGCCTGGCGCAAGCACCCGCACCAGGTTTTTGATGGCCGCGCGCATCTCGGCTATGTCTCCGAGGTAGTAGAGGACCTCCGCCACAACGATCACGTCAAACAACTCGTCGGTCGAAAACTGTTGAACATCGCAGACTATCCAGTTGATGCGCGACGGCTCCTTTATCCGTTGACGTGCTCGAGCAATCGCTTGCGCCACGACATCGATGACGGTGAGCCCTTGGCAGTAGGGGACTAGTTTTTCCGTGAATGCGCCGGCAGCGCACCCGACTTCGAGGGCATTTGTAATGGAGCCTTGGGCAAGCGCCAGCTGGAGCATTTGCGTGTGGCGCTTCCGCTCGAATGGATTGCCGTCGAGGCGCCACGGATCGTCAGCGGCCAATTCCCGATCAAGCAACTGATGATTCACGTTCTGGGTCAAACTCGTGCACCTCTCGTCCATTAGGTATTGCGGTCAGTCGTCGCCGCAAATGTTGTCCGACAGGACTAATTCCGAAGAATCCCGCGCAAGATTGAGCCTGCGAAGCGGAGCCGAATGGGGCGAGAGTTCTGCCCTGCTGGAACCAGTGATCGGAGCTTGGGTGGGGGCCTGTTTTCCCCCAGTGTTCGATGTAGCGACAGCAGAGCTTCGCGACAGCCAATCGCTATTGCTCAAGGTACACAGCGCGTAGGCCTTCAACGGAAGCAAGAGAAAGACGTTGATGAACGTGTGCAGCGAAAAGCCAAGAAATCGAAATTGTCGAGCACGAAATGCTACCACGCTGCATCGGAGCATGGTCATGGACACAATCATCAGTCCTGTCCACCAAGGCACAGTGCCTGTCAGTGCGAAATGTGCGAGGCCCGTTAATACCGATAGGGCGAGGAGTAGCGCGCCGAGATTCTGTCCGACCACGTCCAACGTGAGATAGCTATTTAGGCTAGGCAGCAAGCGCAGCCCAAGCAGCGTGTCCCGGAATGTGCTTCGTGCCCAACGGAGTTGCTGGCGCAGATACGGTCCGAGTCTGTTCGGAACGACTGTGGCCGCGATGGCGCTCGGAACGTATTCGGTTCGAAAGCCTGCTTTCAGCATCAGGATAGTGAGATGGCGATCCTCACCGAAGTCGCTTGGCTTGCCCCGAAAAAATTGCGACTCGTACTGGTCCAGTAACAAAAGGAGCGCAGACCGGCGGTACATGGCACATGGGCCGCAACAGCACATAACGGCACCGAAGCGAGCCTGTGCCGCGCGCTCCTCGTTGCAAGCCAGCCAGTACTCCATGTCTATCAGCCTGGTCAGCCAGCTCTCGGTTCGGTTACTGGCCGTCAATTGACCCATGACTGCGCCGACCGCTGAATCTCGCATCTTCGGTACAAGCTTGGAAATGACGTCGGGCGCGAGTACCGTGTCTGAATCAACGTTAAGCACCAGATCCCCTGATGAGCGTCGTATCGCGGCGATCTGCGCCTTGCGCTTTCCAACATTCTCGGGAAGCAAAATGATGTCGAACCTGGGGTCGCGCGCGTAGTCTTCGTGGACAGTTCCTAAGGCTTCGCGATTTCCAGAACCGTCATCAACCAAATAGACCCGAAGTCTTCCGGCGTATTCTTGGTCTGCAATGGAAGCCAGGCACTCTGAAAGCGTGCGCGGATCCTCGTTGAAGCAGGGGACGATGACATCCACGCTGGGCAGTTTGTCGGAGCCGACGAGAACCTCCAACCCCGACGAATCCTTTGTCGGCATAGCATAAAGCCCTTGCATGCTCTTATAGGCAGTCGAGAGCAGTGCATAAAGCGAAATGGCCACAGTGCTGGTTGTACCAAGAAGAGTCATGGGATCTCGTTGTTCAGTGATGTTGAGGAAGTGAGCGGATTACAAATCCGCGCTCACGCAGTGCTGGAATCAGCCGGGACAGCGCCGTGACCGTCTGGTCGCGCATGCCGGCGTGAGCGCCCTGGCTCAACTCGCCGGGAGGGCATCCGTCGTGCAAGAGTACAATTGCGCCCGGCCGGACGGAGGCGAGCACTTTATCGATAATCGCCTCGACTCCAGGGCGAGACCAATCTCGAGGGTCGACGGACCAATGAAGGGCCGCCAGCCCGGCGATCTGTGATGCTGTGCAGACTTCTTCGCTCCAGGCGCCGTAGGGCGCGCGAACAAAGCGGACCGAGGCCTGCGGGCACGCTCTCATGATGGCGTCGTTCGCTTCAAAGACCTCACGTTGCACTTCGCCGAAACCGCATTGGTACAGATCCGGATGAGACATCGTGTGGTTGCCTACCTCGTGCCCTTCTGCGATCATCCGTTGGATTAGATATGGGTGCTCTAAGGCGTAGGCGCCGATGACGAAGAAAGTCGCCGGCACTCGCTGCTCTGCCAGCACGTCGAGAATCTCCGGTGTGAAAAGTGGATTGGGACCGTCGTCAAACGTCAGATAAACGCTTCGACGGCCGGTGCCGTCAGAGCACTCACGGCGCACTTCGTACAAGCAATCGGACCGGCTCATAGCTCTGGTCCGTTCCGATCTATCATCGTGCCCGTGGGCCATTCGCTGATCGGCCGTCCAACTGGCAGAACAATTGTGAGTGCGTCATCGATGCGTGTGGGCGGCAGGTCGAGGCGGGCCTCTGGTCGGGTGGAGCGCACGCGAATTCCCGACAAAACGGCCATAGGGCTGTATCGCCGTCCGAACCTCTCAACATGATTCCGCAGCGCGTCCCTGACCGTTCCGAAAGCGAATGGAACGCCAAGCTCCTGCAGTATTGGAAGCATGACATGGATTGAATGGGCGATTCCCAGACCCTCAAGGTCCGGACGTACCCCGTACAGGCCCAGTTCAGCCACCAACAGGTCGACCGCGTCGACCTTGATGAAACGGCGCAGTATGCCCATGTGAGCCGCTACACCGCTTGAATCATAGGCGATTACGCGGAGTTCAGGCCTGGCTCCGGCCCAGCTTCGACTACCTTCGAACGGTTCTGCGTTGGACGCCCCAGTCGGCCCGTACGTATCACGAAAGAACTCGGCGAGCTTAACGTGATCGGAGAGCTGCAACTCGTTTTCCCAGCACAACTTCCACTGCACCTGATGGCGCATTCAGGACCTCTCTTCATATTGGTTTTTGCGGCCGCATTACTCGACCAAAGCGGCGTTGTTGGCTGCACTCAGCCGTTGTCGTTGGCGAAGGTGAGCCAGACACTCTCTCGAAGTTCCGGCCCGTGTCGTCGATTTGAGCTTGACGTCGCTCATTTACGTTCCTCTAATGCATGGCTCGTAAATTCGTAAAATTGATTGTTTGAATGATACGCATCCACACGTTGGATAGAACATGACATGCGTTTTAAAGGGCTGGATCTAAATCTCCTCGTTGTGCTGGACGCTCTGATGAGGGAGCGTAAAGTCACTGCCGCGGCTCGCAGTATCAACCTGAGCCAGCCGGCCATGAGCGCCGCCGTTGCTCGGTTACGCGCCTATTTCAACGATGAGCTATTTACGATGAACGGCCGCGAGCTCATTTTGACACCGCGCGCCGACGGGCTCGCTCCAGCAGTCCGGGATGCATTGCTGCACATCCAGCTATCGATTATTTCCCCCGACGCCTTCAACCCGGCCCAATCGGATCGCCTCTTCCGAATCATGCTTTCCGATTACATCACGCTCGTATTTTTTAGGACGATAGTAGAGCGCGCTGCGCGGGAAGCTCCCGCCGTTCGCTTTGAATGTCTGCCTATTTGCGACGACCCCGAGGAGCTTCTCCGGCGCGGCGACGTTGATTTTCTAATCATGCCGGAAGTGTTCATGTCGAAACATCCTCGCGCAGCCCTGTTCGAAGATAAGCTCGTAGGCGTAGGCTGCGGCACGAACAAGCAGCTGTCGGAGCCACTTACATTCGAGCGATACTTGTGCATGGGACATGTTGTGCTCAAATTCAGGCACACCCGGCAGCCCACCATGGAGGAATGGTATTTGCTCGAGCACGGTTTCGAGAGACGTATCGAAGTTGTCGTACAGGGCTTTAGCCTGATCCCGCCCGTCCTGTCAGGCACCAACCGCATCGGGACCATGCCCTTACGGCTGGCGCAGCATTTCGCAAAAACAACACCCCTGCGGATTGTCCAACTTCCGCCGCCACTTCCTCCTCCTGCATTCACGGAAGCCGTCCAATGGCCTGAGCTTCACAATAGTGATCCGGCAAGCATGTGGATGCGGGAAATGATGTTGCAGGAGGCATCTCGCCTGGCGCCTTTGCCTGAAATCATTGAGCGTCTCGGGCACGCCGATCCGACCTTTCGTTTCTTGGTACCGACTGCCACCTCGAAATCGCGTGCGAAGTCCCGGAAGATGTTGAGCCCCACCTAATCACCGCCTGTAAGACAGGCTGATCAGCATGTTCGACAAGCGCCGGCGCGGCGCGTGTTACCTACGTTCTGGGGCTGATCTCAGGCGAGTTGCTCGTCGAGGATGTGTGGCAGAGTGATGCCAGCTGCCTTGATTGCCCGCTTTGGCCGTAGGTGGTGACGACGCGAGCATTCTTTTCGATGGCGGCTTCTGGAGGCGGACGCGATCGCGTAGGAGCGGTTGCCCTTCGGGCGTCGGGCCTTTGGCCCGGCAGAGCGGCGCAGTTCCTTGCTAAGTGCGAGGGGCCGGAACGAGCAGAACACACGCCCGGGCTGCTACTGAATTGACTGCCGCCTCGATTTGCGTGCGAAGTCCCAGAAGATGGTTAGCCCGGTTAAATTCCTACCTTGCCGGCTGTGCCGCGGCTTTTCACGTGCAGCCAGGCGAGGAGATGGCGGTCGACGAGGTCGACCCCAAATGGACTGTGCTGGCCTCGCTCGGCTCTTGCCGTGCGGGATCATTGACCACACCCCCTGCACGAGAACGTGGGGCATGTTGGCAAGTGAAGCCGGTGGAGGTTGACGCTGCGGATCTAGGCAATCTACCTCGCGCTTCCGCCTTCATATATTTTCCGGCAGATGGATGTCGAACGGCAGAAATGTCTGTCCGGGTGTTTCAGCGGTGCCGGTCTCGATAGCCCGTGTCATCAGCGTTATCAGCTCCTGGCAAAGCCGGCGCATTGGCGTGGCGACCGCCATCGTGACGATGTTATCTGCAAGCGCTGCCCGAGACTCAGGTGTGATTTCATTCACGATCGCGACGAGATCCCGACTTTTGCCCTCTTCTCGGAGCGCGGAGATGGCGCCCTCCATGCCGCCGCCGGCGACATAGAAGCCGACGAGCTCGGGCTCCCGCTGCATGAGATCAAGCGTTGCCTCGTAGGTGATCTGCCGTTTCTCGAGGTTCATGACCGGATCCAGCACCTCGAACGTGGGCGCGTTCTCACGGCAATAGGAGCGAAAGCCGACGTCACGGAGCTCGTGCCCCTGGAAACGATGGCTGCCGACAAACACCGCCACTTTGCCGGGCCGTTTTGCGACCTTGGACACCATCCAAGCGGCCGTGCGCCCCACCTTGCGGTTGTTGAGGCCGATATACCCCTGTCGCACGCCGGCGGCGAAGTCGGAAAGCAGCGAGAAAACCGGAATGCCCTTGGCCTTGAGGTCCTCAACCGCTGCTGTGATTTTCGGGTGGTCCGGTGCCACCATCGCGATTGCATGGCAGCGTGCGCCCAACTCCTTGAGCGGCGCGATCAGGTCGCTCGGCATATGTGACGGGGCGAATTCGACGAGCGGAATGCCGTGGAAGGACTGGGCCAAATTGACCGATGCTTCGACCTCGCGCGCAAAATCTTGGTAGAAATGCTGGGCCGGTTTTCTCAAGATGAAGCCCAGACGGTAGTGCGGTAGGTCTCGCCGCAACCGCTGCTTGATTAGCCCGGCAGCATGATAGCCGATCGCCTGGGCGGCGTCGTGGACCCGCCGCGCGGTCTCCTCGCGCACCGGATGGCGGGCGTTCAGAACCCGATCGATCGTTGCTACGCTGACTCGGGCTTCGCGGGCGAGATCGGCAATTGTGGGGCGCTTGGTCATAGGTCCTATTCTGATTGGTTTTTGACGCGGGCCGGCTCTCTGTCCGCCTAACGCGTTTCGGTTTCGGGTGGCAAAGTGAAGACGTCCCCATACGAATGGGCACAGCGTGTTGGACGAACATCATTGCAGACGTAAACCGGCCGGGTATACTGAAAGGCTCATTCGCTTAAAGGGCGGTGACGATTTGCACTCACACATTTAGCGCTTCTGATACATGGTCCGTGAGGAGCCGTTTAGAGGCTGCGGGTCGGTCGTTCAGTTATGTGACCAGCTAAGCGACTTCACAGGTCGTGGGCCGCCCACCTTACTTGCAGGAGGGTAGCCGGTTTGATGCCTCGGTAAGCTGATGACCGCTGAAGGCAGCTTTCATCTGTGCTCGGTCCAACTCTCCTTCCCAGCGTGCGACGACGAGGGATGCCACTGCGTTGCCGACGCAATTCGTCAGCGCCCGGCATTCGGACATGAATCGGTCGATGCCGAGTATCAGTGCCATCCCAGCAACGGGAACACTCGGAACTACCGCGAGCGTAGCCGCCAGGGTGATGAAGCCCGCACCTGTCACACCTGCAGCGCCCTTGGAGGAAAGCATTGCTACGAGCAGCAGCAGCACCTGATCGCCGATGGACAGATCCGTGTTCGTCGCCTGTGCGATGAAGAGAGCCGCTAGCGTCATGTAGATATTCGTGCCGTCCAGATTGAACGAATATCCGGCCGGGATGACGAGACCCACAACCGAACGCCTGGCGCCCGCCTTCTCCATTTTCTCCATCAGCGACGGGAGCGCCGCCTCCGAGGAGGACGTTGCGAGGACAAGCAGCAGCTCTTCCTTGATGTAACGAATGAGAGAACAAATCGAAAAGCCGTTGTAACGGCAGACTGCGCCGAGAACCCCGAACACGAAGAGGAAGGCGGTGAAATAGAACGTCGCGACCAGCATCGCGAGGTTGACTACCGAACCGATGCCATATCTGCCGATGGTGAAGGCCATCGCGCCAAAAGCGCCGATCGGCGCGGCCTTCATCAGAATTCCGACGAGCTTGAAGACAGGCACAATGAGCGCCTGGAGGAAGGAAACGACAGGCTTGCCCGTCTCTCCGGCCATCGCAAGCGCCATGCCGAACAGAACCGAGAAGAACAGCACCTGCAGGATGTCGCCTTCCGCGAAGGCACCGACGATCGTTGGCGGGATAATGTTCATCAGGAAGCCGGTGACCGACTGCGCTTTGGCTTTTGCGGCATAGGTATTCACGGCCTGGACATCGAGCGAGGCCGGATCGATGTTCAGGCCGTCGCCAGGCTGGACGACATTGGCGACGATGAGGCCGACGATCAGCGCGAGCGTTGAGAAGGTGAGGAAATAAACCATTGCCTTGCCGGCGACCCGGCCGACCTTATGAAGATCGTTCATGCCGGCAATGCCGGTCGCAATTGTCAGGAAGATGACAGGCGCGATGATCATCTTGACCAGCTTGATGAAGGCATCACCCAGCGGCTTCAGGCTCTCGCCGGTCTCCGGATAAAAATAGCCAATTGCGACGCCGAGCGCGATGGCGGCAAGCACCTGGGCGTAGAGCTTGGTGTACAAGGGTTTGCGGGGCGCGGGACTCGCGCCGCGGACTTGTGCAGCTGACACTGTTTCTCTCTCCCTGACCGGATCGAGGTGGCGTGACTTCTCCCGGGCTTCTCCCTATCGCGGCGCTCCGGTCGAACGCTGCACCAACGCCGCCGCAATACCCATGCCAGATGAATCCGATCACCTGAACTGATGTGGGCTCGCCAATGATGGAGGAATGCGGTGTCAGACCAGCGGGCAAGGCCGCGGTCCCAACGCCCTTGATGGTCTGTGGCAGAGTGCCGCCGGTCGATCCCTCTGGCTAGCGGTTTTGCTGCACAGAGCGTGGTGGGTTCCTCGTTGGCCGGCTTTGGACCGGGCCCCATCGTTGGCGCCAGCGCGTACCAATAGGTCGCCTGTTCAAGGCCGTCCAGATGACAGGCTAACTTACCCCTGTTCGGAAGCGCTCGTTTCTAGACAGCCTACGACCATGCAGCCACTGCAATCACAGAATAAATTCGGACGGCCTTTTGGACGACCCATTTTGCAAATCAACGCCCGCAGCAGGGGCAGCCGTTTTCAAGCGGTCGCATCGTAATCTGTTCAGACTTTTCGATACGCTCATTGAGTGCGCCGATTTCGGCCCCAGGCCGGTGATGGTGCTGACCACGACGATGCGATTCAGAAGTTGCGAGCACCGCCTAGGAAGTCGTACTCAACGCCAGCTTCGCGCCTTCACACCCGACATCGCCGCCGCCTGATCAACTCGAGAAAGATGGCGGTTGCCGCAACCGACCAGTGCCGTTGGCGGTTATTATCGCTCCCGACCCTCCTTCGCGGGCGCTGGTGAATGGCACGGCCCCGCATTTACACTCCGCGCGGTCAGCCGCTCGGGCAACGCATGGCCGGCCCAGGTATTTCTGCTTCATCGCAAAGATAGAACTGATGAATCCTATCATAGGCCGCGAGGTTTCCTTTCACAGATGAAAGAAAGCTCGATTGACTATGCCGCCTCGCTCCAGTCTTTTGAAAACAACGTGTGTTTGCCCGGGGCAAGCCAATAACATGGCCAAGCCTCGTGGAGGGAGTAGCCAAGCGATGCGTCAGGGCTAGACCCGCTTTGCACTCGACCACACGGCGGCGGCACGAGTTCACGTCGGAGCATTTTCGCGCGTGCCCACGATGTCGCGGCGCACATGCCGCCAGCCTAGATTTGATGGCGCGAGATCGAGGATCACATGCACCACAACATTAGCAAGTCAGAACAGAATGCCCGCGACTGCGGCATATCGCTGCCGAATGCGATAAAGGGTTGTCCAAAGTCCGACACGAATCCTGCGAGTGTGGCATTGCACGAGCGCGCGCTAACCGGCATCTTCGAAATATCGAAAGTACTCGCCGATGCCGCCCGGCTCGAACTCAAGTTGGCCAAGGTAGTCGATCTCCTGCACTCGTTTGTGCAGATGCGGCACGGCATCATCGCTCTCTGCGATGCCGAGGGCGGACTGGACATCACAGTGGCCAGCGGCTGCGGCACGAACGGCAATGAGCCCTCCCGCTCGCGCCTGCCGCGCAACGCCATCGACCAGATTGTGACGACCGACACGCCGCTTGTCGCCGACGACATAGTGATGCATCCGACCTTCACTGCCGCTGATATCGAGGTGCTTGGGGCCTCCGACACCGTGTCGTTCATCGGCGTTCCCATTCGTGTTGATGGGAACGCCATAGGCGCGCTGACTTTGGACCGGGTTTTGGAAAGCAGGTCAAGCTATCGGCTCGACGATGATGTCCGGTTGCTTACCATGATTGCCAACATGGTGGGACAGACAGTCAAGTTGCATCGTTTCTCCGCGGTCGACCGCGAGCGAACGCCGGAGCTGGAACATCGGCTGCAAACGAAATTTTCTGATGTTAAGCACCCTGCACCCCGGCGCAAAAAGGTCCACGTCGAGGGGATGATTGGTGACAGTCCGGCGATAAGCGCCCTGCTGGAGAAGATCGCGGTCGTAGCGAAGGCAAAAACCACAGTTCTGTTGCGAGGTGAGTCCGGTACCGGGAAGGAGCTGGCTGCCAAGGCAATTCACGAGTTGTCGCCGCGCGCCAAGCGGCCCTTCGTTAAACTCAATTGTGCAGCGCTCCCAGAGACAGTCCTGGAATCCGAATTGTTCGGTCATGAGAAGGGTGCCTTCACAAGCGCATTCAATTCCCGCAAGGGGCGTTTTGAGCTCGCTGACAAGGGGACGTTGTTTCTGGATGAGATCGGCGAGATCTCGGCCTCGTTCCAGGCAAAGCTACTGCGCGTGCTGCAGGAGCAGGAGTTTGAGCGCGTCGGCAGCAATCAGACCATCAAGGTCGATGTTCGCGTGATTGCCGCCACGAACAGGAACCTGGAAGAGGCGGTTGCAAGGAATGAGTTCCGCGCCGACCTATACTACCGCATCAACGTGGTTCCCTTGCTGGTACCAGCATTGCGCCAAAGGCGCAGCGATATTCCGCTCCTCGCAGCTGAGTTTCTCAAGAAGTTCAACGACGAGAACGGCTGTACGCTCACCTTCGATCCGCGTGCGATTGAAGTGCTGATGAAATGTGAGTTTCCCGGCAACATTCGCGAGCTTGAAAATTGCGTGCACCGGACAGCGATCCTGGCCGAGGGACTGTCAATCGGGAGAAACGACTTTGCCTGCTCCCAAGGCCAATGCTTTGCCGAGGCGCTGTGGAAGTGCAGATCGGGCAAGGCCGCGCTGCAACCACCGCCGATCATGCCGGAGTCAGCGAATTTGGCCACGCCCCCGGACGAGGCCGCCAGTTCGGCCGCGACTAACCCACTTGCCGGCGCAACCCACCCAATTGGCGCGAGGACGCCCGATATAGAGCGCGTCATTGCTGCCATGGAAAGATGTGGCTGGGTGCAGGCAAAGGCAGCGCGCTTGCTTGGGCTGACCCCGCGCCAGATTGGCTACGTGCTGAGGAAATACGGCGTCGAGATCAAGCGTCTTTGAAAGCATGACCCTGGGCATGAGCTGAGCAGCTTAGCGCCTTGGCGCCTTGGCGCCGCGCAGCGATGCAGATCCGCGTGCGCGTCAACTCGATTCGACCGAGGACAGGTGGCTGAATTCCCATGTCAGCCGGCGCTGCGACCATTGTGTGAAAGGCAACCCTGCCATCGTCCAATCCCGTCCGCCATGTTGCTCTCGTTGCGAGCTCATGCGGATGCCCCTGTGTGACTGAAACGGAGTTCAATATGTCCGACGCAAAACTGCAAACTGTGCTTTCGGCTCTTTCGCAAGTGACACGACAGTTGGATGCTCTGCCGTCCAACGGACCAGCGCCGGACGCAAATTTTATCAAGCTGAATACGAATGAGAACCCGTTTCCGTTGCCGCCAATCATAATGCAAAGTGCAGTGGCGGCCCTCAAGCGCCAGTATCTATATCCGGATGACGATAACTTCAGACTGAGGGAAGCAGCGTCCAGCGCCTATGGCGTTTCCAGGGATCAGGTCATCGCTGGCAACGGGTCATCTGAACTGCTCGGACTGATCTACAGAGCTTTCCTCGCACCCGGCGACAAGGTTGCGATGATGTCGCCAGGGTTTTCGTTCAACCGCAAACTTGCCATGCTCCAGGGCGCTGAGTTCCTCGAAATCGGATGTCAAGCTCATTCCCTGCCAATGGAGCAATTGCTTTCTGGTCCGGCAAAAGACGCCAAGTTTATTATGTTGGCCAATCCAAACAATCCGACCGGAACATTCCTCCCGATAAGCGATATCGAACGCCTCGTAGCACAATCGGACCGCTTGATTGTCCTCGATGAGGCCTACGTCGACTTTGCACCCGATCACGGACTGCGCCTCATCAACCGGTATTCGAACCTTCTGATCTTGAGGTCATTCTCGAAAAGCTATGCCGCCGCCGGCATTCGCGTCGGTTTCGGTTTCGGTCACCCTGAAATTATTGGAAGGCTGCGAAACATCCAGAACGTCTTCAACATGAACGTGATCGGGCATGCCGTTGGTATCAGCGTGCTTGCGCATCGCGGCGCCTACGCAGACAACCACAAGCACATCAAGGATGAACGAGAGCGAGTGACAGTTGCACTATCGCAACTCGGATTTTCCGTAACACCCTCCCGCGCAAATTTCTTGCTGGCCCGTGTGCCCGCGGGACAGGACGGCTCATGGTGGCAAGCAGCATTGGAGAGGCAAAAGATACTTGTCGCGTTTTTTCCGGACAAAGGCTTGGAACACTGTATCCGCGTCAGCATCGGCACAAAAGAGCAGATGGATGAATTTCTTGCTGCCGCTGGCGACATTGCTGGAAGCTTAACGGTGCCAAGCTCCAGAGGCAGGGAAGCGTCAGGCTCTGCTTCTTCGTTACGCTGACGCTAATCGGCGATCACACACATCTCTTCCGACTTGCTGGTGATCCCAGCAAGAAAACAGCCTGCTTTTAAAATCGGGGACTTAAAGAGTGACAAACGTCTTTCCTTCAAACCTGGCTTTCGGCATCTTCGATCATTTGGATGAGGATGGCCGCGATATAGGCCGGCAGTACGAAGATCGCCTGATATTAGCAGAGGCGTGCGATCAGCTGGGGTTCTATGCCTATCATCTCGCAGAACACCACTGTACTCCCCATGGGAGAGGTCCATCGCCGAATCTGTTCTTATCGAGCGTCGCCCAGCGCACCCGGCGCTTGCGTCTCGGACCCTTGGTGATGCTGCTTGCGCTTTATCATCCGCTGCGTGCGTTCGAAGAGATCTGTATGCTGGACCAGTTGAGCGGTGGCAGGCTCGAACTGGGCATAGGGCGCGGTGCTCTCCCGACCGAATTGGGCTACTTCGGGATTGGTGCGGACGCGGTGCCGGGCCGTTATGCCGAAGCCAGCGAAATTCTTATGCAAATACTTGTGAATTCGAGGGAGGTCGGCACGCTATGCTATCAAGGCCGCCATTTTGATCTCAATGACGTTCCTTTGACGCTAAGACCTCATCAGCGTCCACATCCGCCCACATGGGTCGCTGCCAATCGACCCGAGTCCACAGCTTGGGCCGCTGCGAATGGAACAAATATCGCGTGTGTAGGACCTTCCTCTTCTGTTCGCAAAACTACTGATGCGTTCCGCGCCTATCGAGAGGACAACGCAGGCGGGGAGGATCAAGGGAGATTTGTCGGATTGCTCCGCATGGTCGTGATTGGGCGTTGTGACACACATGCCTATTCGCTCGCGGCACCTGCTTACGCACGCTGGCTCAAGAGCTTCCAATTCCTTTACGAGCTTAACGCTATCCCCACTCCACCAAACTTGCCGCTGACCTTCGATGCGGCAGTCGAGAGTGAATTGTGCGTGGTAGGATCAGCAGAGTCTGTGCGAAAAGCTCTGCTAGATCAGTTGGAAGAGGCAGGTGCCAACTACCTGCTTTGTCAAATGGCATTTGGAAATCTGCCGCTAGATGCTTCCCTTTACACCGCGAGGACCATTCAATCCGAAATCATGGCTCGACTTGGCTGACCATGTGCTCGAGCTTGCACGTGGTGGGGCGGGCAATCGGGAGGAGGCCAAACTGACGACGAGCAGGCGGCACAGAATACCAGCTTTGTGCGTTGGCTGGCGTCTGGGCCATCGTGTGAACATGCACGATCCTAAGGAGAGGGTAGCGGAGCGCGTCACGATGCCGGCACGCGTCTGCTCGTCGCGCTGGCGCTAGTCGTTGCCCATAGCCAGCCGCAGGAGGTTCTTCTCGCCCGGGGCGGCGTCGGTGCGGCGCCCACTAATCCAGCTTCATCAGCGGCCCGTCGGTGGCAAAGCCGTCACTCGCTACGGCGCTATTGAGGGCGCGCTCGCGAGCGGCTTTGCGACGCCCAGCCAACACCTCCAGCGAGCTCGCCCGATGATGGTGGTGCACCGCGGTCGGATACGATGCTGGAGGAAATCGTTCGCAGCCGGTCTTCAGGAATTGCGAGGAGTGCTCGTTCTTGAATGCTGGCTGCTGGCCGGATGCGGTGGCCTGAGTGGTCTGCCGACACGCCCGAAAGTCAACGCCACTACCACAAGGCCGCCAAGATGTCAGGTCTGAGAGCCAGCTTGGACGGTGGTATCGTGTTCGGGAAGGTCGTCGAAGGAGGCGTAGTTGAGATAGTAGAGTTTGGAATACAGGCCGCCCATGGCTATTAACTCATCGTGGTTGCCAGTCGCAATAACTTGGCCATTCTGAAGCACGATGATGCGGTCGGCCCCCCGGACCGTGGCGAGACGGTGGGCGATGACGAGGCCAGTCCGCCCTTCAAGCAGCTTGATCAGAGCCTTCTGAATCTGCAATTCCGTGTAGCTGTCGATATTGGCGGTAGCTTCGTCGAGCACGAGGATCTTGGCGTCAGCGACGAGGGCGCGGGCGAAACTGATAAGCTGGCGCTGGCCGAGAGATAAGTTGTCGCCGCGTTCGCCAAGTTGGGTCTCATACCCGTCGGCGAGGCTCATGACGAAGTCATGCGCGCCGACAGCCTTGGCCGCCTCGATCACCTTGTCGCGCGTGGCTTCCGTCTTCTGGTATCGAATGTTCTCGAAGACCGTCCCGGTGAACAGGAATGGCTCCTGCAGCACCATGGCGACCTGGCGGCCGAGCGATTCCTGGGTGAGGTCGCGTACATCATGTCCGCCGACCAGCACCTGACCCTGCTGAACATCATAGAAGCGGTGGACCAGGGCCATCGCACTCGATTTGCCAGAACCGCTCGGTCCGACTAGTGCGACCGTCTCGCCCGGATTGACCTTGAACGAGACATTTTTCAGAACCGAACGGTTCGGATCGTAGCCGAAGGTGACGTCCCTAAACTCGACCGAGCCGTCCATTTCGGGCGAAAGCACCTCGGCATTGGGTTTGTCCTTAACATCGATCTTGACGTCGAGCACATCCGTCAGGCGCTTGCCTGAGGCCATGGCGCGCTGCATGACCGAATATTGCAGGGTGAGTGAGCGGATCGGGTCAAAGAAGCGCTGGATGTAAAATAGGTAGGCTACCAACACGCCCACATCTATACGGCTATTCATGACCATCGAGCCGCCGACCACAATAACGGCGGCCAAGGCGAGGCCGGTGATGCCATCGACGATGGGCACCATGACCAGTGCATATCTGGCAGCGATCAGGTGGGTCCTAAGGTTGGCATGGGCCCGATCGTCAAAAAGACTGAAATTCACCTGCTGGCGGTCCATTGACTGTATGGTCCGCACGCCGTGAATGGCTTCGGCCAGCGCGCCATTGACGACGGAATTGGTTTCGTGTGCAGCCATGAAGGCGTCGCGGGCACGCGGCAACCAGACAATGCGGACGATCACCAGGATCGGCAGAACCGATAGCGTCAGGAGGCCGAGGCGAAAGTCGAGCCACAGCATTACGAAAACGATGCCGAAGAGAAGCGCAACATCGCCTAGGGAATATACCGAGGTTTCCAGGAACTCCTGTATGGAGTTAACGTCGCCTTGCAGGCGCGACATCAGGCGTCCGACCTCGGTCTTGTCCATGAAAGAGAGCGAAACCTTTTGCAGATGGCCAAACATGGCGCGGCGGATGTCGAACAGGACAGTTTCGGCCATTTTCCCATCCAAGGCTTCCTGCATGTAGCCGGCGGCGAAATTGACCAAAATCGCCGAAAGGAACGCGCCGACGGCCGCAAGCTGGGCTGAGCGATCGGGCCTTGCCGGGTTCATGCCGAGGTCGATCGCGTAGCGGATGATCAAGGGGATGAGAAGCTGCGTCCCGGTGAAGATCAGCATCGCGACAATCGTGACAACTACCTTTGCCCGGTAGGGATGGACGAAGCCCCAGATGCGACGGAGGATGCTCTTGTCGAAAGCCCGGCCGAACATCTCCTCCTCGATCCGGTGCGAGCCGACGACCGCGCGCGGAGGGCGTCTCCCGTCGTCAGGTTCGGCTTCGAGTTCGCCGCGGCCCTGGTCCATCAGCGGGCGCCCCCATCCTGGCTAATAATGCTATCACCCGGGCACGTCTGGAGATCGTAAAGGGCCCTGTAGCGTCCCCGCTTCGCCAGAAGCTCTTCATGCGTGCCGCGTTCTACGATTTCGCCGTTATCGACAAAAAGGATTTGATCGGCATGCTTAAGCGCACTCAGCCGGTGCGCGATGATGATCGTCACCCGATCCTTTGCGAAGCGCCGCATCGCCGCGCGAATGCGCAGCTCGGTGCCGGCATCGATCGCGGCCATCGAGTCGTCGAAAATGATGACGGAGGGGCGCAGCATCATGGTGCGAGCAATCGTGAGACGCTGGCGCTGGCCGCCAGAGAGAGAAACGCCGCGTTCGCCCACGACCGTCTCATACCCTGCCGGGAGCCCGAGGATGTAGTCGTGGAGCTGGGCGAATTCTCCAGCGCGTTCAATTCGCTGTCTCTTCGCCCAGGGATCGCCATAAGCGATGTTGTTCTCGATCGTTGTGGTGAATAGGAACGCATCCTGCTGTACAATCGCGACCGCCTTGCGAAGGCTCTCGAGGGTGACATTGCGTATGTCCTGGCCGTCCAACGTGATGGCGCCACCGGTCACGTCGTAAAAGCGGGGGACCAGATGAGCCATCGTCGATTTGCCGGAACCCGGCGGACCGACGATCGCGATCGTCTCGCCTCTCCGGGCCTCAAAGCTGAGGTTCTTCAGAATGGCGCGGTTTTCGGCGTTGGGGTAGGCAAATGAGACATTGTGGAAGCGCAGAGTGCCGTCACTTATCTCAAGCGGTCTGGCCTCGAGAGCATCCCTGATGGTGATCTCCTGATCGAGGAGACCGAAAAGCCGCGAACCGCAGCTAGAAGCGCGGGCAAACGCATTGACCATGAGACCGATCTGGCGGACTGGCATTTGCAGCATGGTCATGAAGGTCAGGAAGGTCGCCATGGTTCCGACGCTGATCTCGCCAGCGACGAGCTTGTTGCCACCGATCCCAAGCACCAATCCCATTGCGAAAAAGTAGGACAAGGTCATCGCCGACGTGTTGGGTACGTAGATGTCAACGAGATCGTTGGCGAGGTCGAGCGCGTTCTTGGAAGCGCCGTCGAACTTCAGCATCTCATAGGATTGAGCCGCAAAAGCGCGGACCACACGGATACCTGCGAGATTTTCCTTCATCACGCGGCTTAGTACCGAAAGGCGCTCATAGAGGTCGAGCCAGGTGGCGCGCAGCTTAAGCTGTGTGGTCGATGAGCGCCAAGCGACAAAAGGCACGAAGCTGAGCGCGGCCAAGCCGAGCACGGGATCGGTCGAGATCATCATGTAAGCGCCAATCCCGATCAGCATCGTCAGCAGGAGCACCCGCATGAGCCCGGTGGAAAAATACATCCGCACGCCTTCGAGATCGAGCATTCCGGCGGTTATCAGATCGCCTGAATGGGCCCGGTCGTGAAAGGAAAAGCTGAGACGCTGGATCTTGTCGTAGTAGGCGAGCCGCAATTCGTACGCGACATGATGCCCGACGGCTTCGGCAAAATAGTTCTGCGCCATCGTGAAAACGCCGCGTAGCGCGCTGACGGCGAGCAGCAGGAGAGCCGGGGCCCAGAGCGCTTGTCCTGCCGCAGCCCCCGCGACACCGCCCCCGATAGCTGTCTGGGTCTGGTCGACAGCCCGGCCGAGAAGCTGGGGAATGAGCAACTGGAGGATTGCCGCCATGATCGTCGAGCCCATAGCGAGGGCAACCTGCCACGGATGGCGCAGATTCATACGCGTGATGCGCAACAGCGTACTCAAATCCCGGCCCCAGCGCGCCGCTTCAACATGGGCCAACGAATTCAGTGCGTTCGTTGCGCCGCTGACAGCTTCACTGTTCACGGGTGTATTCCCGACTGCATTTTGCGCCTTCGAGGAAAGCCGAAGCAGACATCATCAAAGGCATCCGCCATTGTTAATCCCGTCCTCAACCTGCAGCCGTGCCCGTTCCCACAAGCCGAGCCGCCGCTTGACTTAGTGGCATGTCGATCACCGTGATTCCGCTTGCCGCAAGAAAACGCGCTTCGTTTCTGGTCAGGGTTTCCGCGTCCATTACGGTGCAATAGGGACCGCGGGAGCGCTTCATGATCTGTCTGGCGTAGGTGCGCAGCATCTGATCGTTGAAGCGGCAGCCAACGAAGAAAAATCCACGGGTGATGCGCCGTTCCTTCACAGCGTCTGGGATCGGTGTCTGGATATCAATTTCGGACAGGACTTCGACGTAGTCGGAATCTGCGACGAGAAAGTTTTGCGCGGGCTTAATACTCCCGTGAGGTGAATAGAGAACCGTCTTGGCCCCCAATCGGGGGTCGAGCTCCCTCCCGGACAAATCGTAGGTTTTCGTCCAAATGTTGCCGATTTCATTCGCGCGCGTGACGCCTTGTATCTCAACGACGTCCGTTCGGCCGGTCTCTACCAGAGCCGTGCGCATCGCGCTGTCATACCAGCTGTCGATGATGAGGGAGAGTGGCAGCCTTGCGAGCCAGGCGTGGAAGGGGGTCGGCCCCACCGGCGCTGCGAATATGTCGGTCATCCAAGCTTGAAGCGTCCGGCGATGCCGGCGCTGTTCGATGAACTGTGCAACCGACCACATATTGGTGCGGATCCTGGAAGGGGCTGGAGCCCGTGCATTGAGTGCCGCGGCAACAACCTCCGGGGTATGCGGCACAGGCGGTTCCACACAGTTCAACTCAAGAAGACCCGGACCGAGATAGGGGATCACCTCATCGGCGGCGAGCGCTTCCTTCGCCAGGTCAAGCAGCTTTTCAGCAAAACTGTCCCGCACAATGACGAGGTGGCCCGATGTCAGGATCGTGTTCATCTCGTTTCCTCGCGACGCACCTAGGGGCAGCATCAGCCCTCTTCGGAAATCTTCCTTGCCTCGACGGTGATCGGCAGACGCGTATCATGTGGGAGATCGGGTAGGAGGAGCCGCCACCCGTTCCTGAGCGTGACCGTTCCGCCCCACAACTCTTCCTTCTCGAGTTTGATGATCGGCTCTTCGAGGTCCTTTTTGGGGACATACGCCGACAAACCAGCATCGGTCCTGCGGATCATGACTTTCATCTGGCCGTCCCTTCATTGGTATTGCTTTTCAGCACTGCAGGGCGCCTCGGCCTCGTCGAGGCTCATCAGTTCACGCGCTCGCATACCGACGACGGTGCCACGGTCGATCCACTCGACCGCATAGATGAAGAACTGCTGGAGAAAGGTGCCAATGTCGCGCACATATCCCTCGTCCCCCTTCCGCACGAGATTTTCGCCGATCTCCCTGCCAGGATAGGTGCCGTCATTCTTTATGTGGCGAGTGGCACGTACCCGCTCTCCCGGCATGAATCGTGGAGGCCTGCGGATTTCGATCTCCTCTTCGCGTCCGAGCGACATGTCCGTTCCCTGATTTCTCTTGCGGCTGAGATTCCGAACAAGGCGTTCCAGGCGTCCTGCGTAGACAGCCCCCAACCATGTCGGCAGTCCAATGTCCGTTACGCAGGAACGCAGGTCTTCGGCACCGGACATACCGAGGCACATTGCTGCGCATCGAAGACCCCCTCGCATTCGGTGCACTTCTGTGACTCGATCACGTAGCTCTCGCCTTTGAACTTGATCGCGCCGGAAGGACATTCGAATTCGCAGGCGCCGCATTGGGTGCATTGGGATGCGATGATCTTGAAAGCCATTTTAACTCCTGGTCCGAATGAATGAGACAGCTCAGGCCGTCGCCGCGAGTGTGGGGGTCCCAGATGCGGCGATGTAAATCGCGCTGATTGCTGTCTCGATATAGTCATGGGCACAGGCGTCGGTGGCTCTGATTCCAGCCTCCGCGAGCTGATCCTGCGGGCAATTTCCAATCTTGGCGCACAGCACGATATCTATGCCTTGAAGCGCTGCGATGACGCCATCGAGGGCGGCTTCTGCGCCCCAGCCGCCAAGGCAATACTTGTCCACCTTCCGATGCCCGACGAAGCTGATCCCTTTCAGCGAGGCTTGATAAACCTGGAATTCCTTCGCATGGCCGAAATGCTCATTGACGCGGCCGCCGCCCTTGGTCGCCACCGCGAAGAGAAGGGACTTGCCGGGGCTCGCTGCCTTGACCAATCCGATCGCTTCTCTCCTAGCCTCGACGTGATCACGGCGCTCCTCCGCGACCAGCTCCCGATAGGCCTTGCGTTTGCTGGCATCGTAGGTGACCTCGCCGGGAATCCGGTCGACTGTGAATTCCTGGCCACGATCTTCTCCGAGCAGGCCCACGGCATCTGCCCGGCACTGCCGGCAGTGGCGCATCAACTGGGCGCCGTTTTCGACACGATCCTGAAGAGCCTTCATCTCCATTGCGTTTGGGCCGCGCTGCCCGCTCAGACCGTAGTGCGTGCCGTGGGCCGGGTCCGAAATCAGCGGCATAAGGTTGTGCAGGAACGCGCCTCGCTCCTTAATCCATCTATTCACCTCGATCAGATGCTCATCATTCACGCCCGGGATCACCACCGAGTTGATTTTGGTGAGGATGCCCCGCGCGGTCAGCATCTCCAGGCCCAACATCTGCCGCTGGTGCAGGATCCGGGTGGCTTCAATGCCGACGTAGCGGCGATGATCGTGAAAGATCCAAGGATAGATCTTTGCACCGACCTCAGGGTCGACCATGTTGATCGTGATCGTCACGTGATCGACATTCATGTCAGCAAGCTCATCGACATGGTCGGGCAGCGCCAGCCCATTCGTGGATATGCAAAACTTGATGTCTGGGATTTCCCTGGCGACCCTGGCGAAGGTCGCCTTCGTCTTCTTCCAGTCGTAGCAGGCGTCGCCCGGTCCGGCGATGCCGAGCACGGAAAGCTGCGGCACCTCGTTGGCGACCGCGATCACCTTGCGTAGCGCCTGGTCGGGCGTCAGCTTTTCAGAGGCCACCCCAGGCCGGCTTTCGTTGGCGCAGTCATATTTGCGATTGCAGTAGTTGCACTGGATGTTGCAGCCCGGCGCGACCGCGACGTGCATACGCGCGAAATAGTGATGCGCCTCTTCTGAAAAGCAGGGGTGATCCTTGATCTTCTCCCAGACAGCCGGATCCGTGTCGTCGGGCTTTGTCGACGAGCCGCAGGACGAAGACGCGCAGCCCCCGAGTTTCATGGTGCCAAGCAACTGGTCACCGAATGTCGTGCTGAGGCTCTCAAGCGAAATTGCCGGTGCAGACATGAACGGCTCCGTTGCTGCGTGATGTCGCAGTTCAAAGCGCAAGAGCTATGCCAGCTCAAAGAGCTGTTTCGGTTCACGAATAGGCTTCTCGTGTCAGATTCCTTCGGATTGCTCCGACACACCTTTGTCGGGCTTACGACAGTGGACAAGCAAATAGGGTCGCGAGGCTAGCAGCCTCGGGCGCGCAGAGTGTGAGCGAGACCACTCCGGGCTGCTTACGCTTGACGTCATCACGACGTCCCGAATTTCTTAACCTTGACACCATGCCGGCGCAGGGCGTACCCGATTATCCAGGGCGTGAGGCCAGGGATACGAGCCGCCCTGGAAGAACCCAACCGGCCTAGTCAATCGCGTCGATCAGCCGGTTGCGTGCCGTCAGATGCGGGCGACAAGCGGCATGGTTCGGATGCGGCCGTAAGAGGAGATACCTTGCTGCGGAGGCGCCGATGCGACTGGCCGGCAGCCGCAATCCGCTTGATCTGTTACGGCCTGTGATATGAGGCGGCGAGTGCCTGATTGAGGTGCGTGGGTATTGCCGGCAGTGGCGGCAATCTCCGGCTCTCCTTCAGCGTCCAGGACGACGATCGCTCAATTACCCGTCTGCAGAAACGTGGGCAGGACGTTCACGACAATTGGCCAGCGTATGGCGAGCGTAATCTCCAGCTCGCTCGGGGCGGTCAGCACCTTCACATATCGTAGAGTCCCTGAGCGGGTATCTGCTTAGGGCATGCTCGATGGGCGGTTCAGGGCCTCGTCGACCCGATCTGCGGCCCGGTGGCTCATAGAGACGACTTCAGCGGTTGTCGTCCAGAGTGAACCTGCATTTTTTATCTGAGGCTGAATTATGCAAGAACAGTATTCGTGCAATTTCTCTTCATTTATTGGCGATTAAAGCAAAAAATGGCATGGCCGAGACTCAGCTGTACTGGATGATCGCCGCCTTAAGTGTGCGTGCGCCGGTCATCCGAATTTAAAGAGGATTCCGAAACCGCCGCGTGGATAGTTCCACTCGATCTCACCACTCGTCTCGCACAAAATCCGGCAGGTGCCGCACTCCATGCAGCCATCGGCAGTGATCTCCACTTGACCCTTGTCGTTCAACTCATAACATTTCGCCGGGCAGACGTGGGTCAGCGCGAGCAAATTCGCGCTCGGCTTCTGGTGCGGTCGCACTTTGATGTGCGGGCGGCCGGAATCCACCAAGTAGCGGTTCTGGTAAAGCTTGTCCTCGACACGTGACTTCGTCGCTGCGCTGGTCATATCGTCTCCCCTCAGCGCCACGCCAATGCAAGGCGGACCGCGTCGCTGACCAGCCCCCAGCGCGAGCGCGCCTTGATGAAGGCCGCCGTGGTCGCCTTTTCCTTCTCGATCTTCGGCGTGCCGTCGACACGCATGAAGTTCTGCGCAGCTTGCGACATCAACCGCGGATAAGTCGTGAAATAATTGCTGGAATTGGTGTGGAGCAAGGCCGGCATGTCTTTGTATTTCCTCAGGTCCTTGACCACGAAGGACTTGTCCAGCATGGCTTTGTAAAGGGCGAGATTCCGTTTGTTCATCGGACCGTTGCGGCTCTTGACCTCGACGATTGCCTCAGCCGCAATGCGGCCGGAGGTCATGGCGAGGTTCGAACCCTCGCGGTGAATCGCGTTGTTCAGTTGCGCGGCATCGCCGACCACGACCCAACCATCGCCAAAGAGCTGCGGAATAGCCTTGTAGCCGCCTTCGGGAATGAGGTGTGCGGAATATTCTTTCACTTCCGAGCCGGCGATCAGCGGCCGGATCGAAGGATGGCTCTTCAAGGCATCAAGGAGAACGTAGGGGCTCTCGACCATCGCGGCAAAATCGGAGACGAGGCAGCCAATGCCCAGTGAGATGGACTCCTTGTTGGTATAGAGGAAGCCGAGCCCGGCCATGCTGCGGGAGGTCGTGCCCACCGCCTCGATCACGCAGCCCTCATCGCCCTTTACGCCGAACCGCTGCTCAATGACCTCTTCGGGCAAGAAATGCATTTCCTTGACGGCGAGGGCGACGGTTTGCGGCTTTGGCATCTCGCGCAGGCCTGCTCGAGTGCCAAGCAGTCCGCAGACACCTTCTGCGAGAACGACCACGTCCGCGTAGATGGCCCCGCCCGCCCGGTCTGTGCGGACGCCGATCACCCTGTCCTTGGCATCACGGATGAGTTCCGTCACGGTCGTCTCGCACAGAACGGTCGCGCCGGCCGCGCGCACCTTACGCGAAAACCATTTATCGAACTGGGCACGGATGATCGTGTATCGGTTGGGCTTCGCCTCATTGAAGTCGTCCGACCTATAGTGAATCCCGGTATGGGATGTGTCGTCCATCACCCAAAGCCGCTGTTCAACCAAATGCCGCTCGAGAGGCGCATCATCCCGGAAATCCGGGATGATCTTCTCCAGCATGTTCGCGTACATGATGGCACCCTGGACATTCTTGGAGCCCGGGTATTCACCCCGCTCCAACTGCAGCACCTTCAGGCCATGGCTGGCCATGGTGTAAGCAGCTGCGTTTCCGGACATGCCTGCCCCAACAACAATGGCGTCGAAGTTTTCCTCGATCATGTCCATCCCCTTAGCTCGAAAGCTTATCGCGACTGTGGGGCGACAGCCGCCGGGTGAAGGCTTCCGTCAGTGCGGGCAGGAAGCGGATCGCGTCGGTGACGATTCCGAGGTGAGCGAAATCGAAAATCGGCGCGTTCGGGTCGGTGTTGATGGCCACGATGAGATCCGCCCCCTCCACGCCAACCCGATGCTGGACGGCGCCGGAAATCCCGGCCGCTATGTAAAGCTTCGGCCGGATCGTCTTGCCAGTTTGGCCGATCTGCCGATCAGCTGGCATCCAGCTCTTCTGGACTAACGGACGCGAACAGCCGTGCTCGGCGCCGATTGCTCGTGCGAGGTTCTTCACAAGCTGCAGGTTCTCCGCCGCGCCAAGACCAAGGCCTCCCGCAACCACGACGTCGGCATAGGCAAGGTTTGCCTTCGCCGACTGATTGTCCGGCAGGAAGCCGAGGACTTTGGTAGCGATCTCGTCCTCGGCAAGCGAAAGCTTGTGCCGGATGACACGCCCGACCGGTTTATCCGTCCGCTGCGGCATGGGCATGACCCTCGGCCGCACGGTCGCCATCTGCGGGCGGAAATTGAGCGTATAGATCGTGCACAACAAGGAACCGCCGAAAGTCGGACGCGTGGCGGCGAGCGAACTGTCGGTATCTACATCGAGTTCGGTGCAGTCGGCCGTGAGCCCCGTCTGCAAGGTCGTCGCCACGGAGCCGGCAAGATCCCTGCCCAGTGTGGTGGCACCGAGAAGAAGGATTTCGGGTTTGTGGGTATCGACCAGATCCGTCAACGCCTTGGTGAAAGGTTCATTCCGATAGTCGGCGAGCAGGGGCGCCTCGGCGATGTAGACAAGGTCAGCGCCATACGCGAATGCTTCGGCAACGGCGTTCCCCACGGCCTCTCCCGGCGGTCCAAGCACGACACCTGCAAGCTGGACCTGAAGCTTGTCTGCTAAGTTGCGGCCTTCGCCGAGCAGTTCGAACGATACCGGATGGACCTCGCCACGTTCGAGCTCGATGAAAACCCAAACGTGCCGATAGTCCTTGAAATGGGCGGGCAATTCCTTCTTTATGCCGGCGCGGCCGGCGGCAGGGCGAGGGGTTTCTCCGTTCGCGGTCGACATCGTTTTGCTCCTTGCCATCACGCGCCGCCGTTAAAGGCGAGCTCATGTTCCAGCGCCGGCTGGCGGGTGAAGATTGCGGTGATGAGTTCGTCAGCGACATCGCGCAAGGCCTTCTCGGCGGTGTCGATTTGTGCCGCCTTTTCAGCTCGAGCAGGAGGGGCGAAAACACGTTTGACGACCGTCGGTGAACCGCGCAGGCCGCATTTGGTGAGATCCTCAATGCCGGCGTCGGCCGCGCTCCATTTCAAGACCTGGCTGCGCGCGGCGCACAAGGCGTCCTGGATCGAGCCCCGGCGGATCTCGTTTGTGCCTTCCAGCATGGTGATGAGGCAAGGGAGCCTGCTCTTCAGCATCTGTGTGCCGCCTTCGGAACGGCGCTCGACCTTGATCTCGCGTGCAGCAAGGTCGACAGAAGGGATCTTCGCGACATAGGTCAGTTGCAGGAGTCCGAGGCGCTTGGCGATGCCGGGCCCGACCTGGGCGGTGTCGCCATCGATCGTCTGCTTGCCGGTGAAGACGAGGTCTGGCGTGCCGAACGTCTCGCCAATCTTCGCGATTGCCTGGGAAAGGGCGAACGAGGTTGCCAGCGTGTCGGAGCCGGCAAAATAGCGGTCGGTCAAGAGCACCGCTCGGTCGGCGCCGTAACCGAGCGCCTTGCGCAGCGCGTCCTCTGCCATGGGCGGACCCATGGTGAGCACAGTGACTTCGCCGCCATGTGCGTCGCGCAGTCTGAGCGCTTCTTCGAGGGCGAACAGGTCGTAAGGGTTGATGATGGTCGGAACACCCTGGCGCATGATCGTGTTCGTGACCGGATGGACCCTTATCTGTGTCGAGTCCGGCACCTGCTTGATGCAGATTACAATGTGCATTGGCGGTTTCTCTAGGCTCCTGTCCGGGTCCGGCATTGCGGTTATCTCCTTTGTCCGCATTATTCGTGCCAAGTCTCTTGCGCTCCCCCTTTCCTACAACTTCGGCTGGTTGCTTCTGACGGCGCTGTGGTGATGACCGCATTTGGCGGCTGCTCGACATTGTCGCGTCGCACCCTTGTCGCCGATCATTCCCGTCCGAACCGCTTCAGTACCGAGTCGAACGGAACAAAGGTGTGACCCGGCGCGGCAGGTTTGTTCGGATCGTGGTCCTTGAGCACCTTGAAAATCCGATGCGTGAGCGGCGAGGAAATCGCAAAGTCCTCGTAAGCGCGTTCGAGCGTCGCGCGCACCCTCGCGGCAATCACCTGGTCGGGCAGACCGGAGAAATCTTCTTCGGCGAGGTATTGGCCCACACGCTTCATGATATGGAGCCGCGAGACATTCAGTACCTTCGGGTCATAGGCGACGCCTAGGACTGAGAAGAATTCCTCTGCAGCCGACAAGCGCTTCAGTCGTGCGAGGATGTCGGTGACATCCATGGGGCGGCTGTCAGCGGAACAATTCATTGCATTCTTCCTGGTCGCAAAACTGTGGCCTCTGTGCGCTCGCGCACGGCTGACTTGGACCCGCACAGCTCGATGAGGGATGCCTCGCTGCACATTCCATCGTAGAGCTCGACCAGTCGAGTTGCAGTGACGGTCGATTTGGTCTCGGCCGCCTCGCGTCGGACGCGGGCCACCATCGCGGCTGCCAGATCCGGGTCGAGATCGCGACCGCTTTCGCTCAGCACATGGGCAATCGCAGTCGCGCCGGAATGCTTGCCGATGACGATCCGCCGGCAGCGGCCCACGAGAGTCGGATCGAGCCCCTGATAAGTACGCGAGTCCTTCAGCAGCCCTGCGACGTGAATGCCGGATTCGTGGGTGAAAACATCGGCGCCGACGACCGGCTTAGTGGCTGCGGTCTGCCGGCGGGCGGCCCAAGCCACCTGGGCGGCGAGGCCGGGCAATGCGGTCAGCTCAATGCCGGTGTCTGCGCCGTCGAAGACTGCCATTGCGGCGGCCACCTCCTCCAGCGCGGCATTGCCCGCACGCTCGCCGAGCCCCAGGACGGTGACGGAGGCATGGCGCGCGCCTGCGCGGATCGCCGCCAGCGTGTTGGCGCCAGCAAGTCCGAGATCGTTGTGCGCATGAAATTCAAGGTCGATTGGAGACTGCACCACGAGCTGGGCGACAAGTTCGAAGGTCGAAAACGGGTCGAGAACACCGACTGTGTCGGCCAGCCTCACGCGGCTTGCGCCGGCGCGTGCGGCCGTCTCGATGACGCGGGCGAGATGATCCCGATTGGCCCGCGAGGCATCCTCGCAGCCCACCGCGACGAAGAAGCCGGCATCGGCGGCGCGCCTGACCATATGATCGATGACCTGGAGCGCTCCCGCCTTGTCGAGGCCGAGCTTGGCGGCAAGTTGGATGTCCGACGCAGGCAGCGACAAATTGACCGCTTGGACGCCGCTCTCGATCGCTGCATCGAGATCCAACGACGTCATCCGGCACCAGGCCATGAGCCGAACCGGAAGACGCCGCGCTACCACGGCGCGAATTGTTTCCATCTCGTCGACGCCCATGACCGGCGTGCCGATCTCGATCTCTGTCACGCCAGCCGCCGCAAGAGACTCAGCGATCTCCAGCTTTTCCGTCGTGGTGAAGGCGACGCCCGGCGCCTGCTCGCCATCGCGCAAGGTCGTATCGTTGAGGGAGACATGACCGGTCATGACAGGCAGCCTGTTCTTCTGCGGCTCACGCATAGACCGGACTACCCGGCCCAGAACCGGAAAAGCTGCGCAGCTTCCCCACGATTCCCGGCATGACCTCGAGCACCCGGTCGATGTCCTCTTCGCTGTTGTCCCGCGCCAAGGAGAAGCGGACTGCCGCGTGTGGCGTTTTCATCGCGCTTAGGACATGGCTTGGTTCCAGAGAGCCGGAGGTGCAGGCCGAGCCAGAGGAACACGCGATGCCAATGCGGCTGAGGAGAAGTGGAATTCCATCACTTTCGACATGTTCGAAGGAGATGTTTGCGGTGTTGGGCAACCGTTGCAAGGGATCACCAGTGACACAGGTGCTTGGGATGCGCTGGAGGATCCCGCCCTCCAGGCGATCGCGGAGCGACTTTACCCGTGTGGTCTCGTCGTCCATGAATTTCAAGGCGAGTTCGGCCGCCGTGCCGAGCCCGGCTATGCCGGGCGTATTCTCGGTTCCAGCACGCCGGTTGTGCTCTTGGTGACCCCCCTTGATCAGCGAATGGAAATCGACGCCACGTTTTACGAAAAGCGCACCGATCCCTTTCGGCCCGTGCAGCTTGTGGCCGGAGAGCGACAGCATGTCGATTGCGGTCGACTTCAGGTCCATCGGAAGCTTGCCGACCGCCTGCACAGCATCGGTATGGAATAGGGCGCCCACTTCCTTGGCCAACTCGGAAAGCCTTGCCACGGGGAAGATCACACCAGTCTCGTTGTTCGCCCACATTATTGACACGATTGCAACCTGTGGGGTGAGGGCGGCCATATAGGCGTCGAGATCGAGCCGACCACGGCAATCCACCGGGATCCTGTGCACCTTGAGGCGGCGGGTCTTCTCAAGATGCTCGCAGAGCGTCAGCACGGCGGGATGCTCGACCGCGGACGTCACGATCTCGGTTCGGTTGGGCGCCGCCTCGAGCGCTGAAAGAAGCGCTGCATTGTCGCTTTCTGTCCCACCCGAGGTGAAAGTGATCTCATCCTCGAACTCCGCGCCGATCAGAGCTTGCAACTGCCTCCGCGCCTTTCTCACCGCCGCACTGACTGAGGCGCCAAGAGCGTGTGCCGACGAAGGGTTGCCGAATTGATCCCTAAAGAACGGCAACATCGCTTGCACGACCTCAGGATCGACCCGTGTGGTTGCGTTGTTGTCGAGGTAGACAGGCTTCATAGGTGCGATCCTCAGTTAAACAGAATGACGCGAGCGCTAGACCGACTCGTTGAGCCTCTGGCGCATGCCGTTGATGATCATTTGAACTGGCAGTGCGCGCAGGCGCCCGGAGTGTTTGACGTAAACCGGATCTCCGTCGATATGGACATGTTCGCAGTGGCCGTAGGTCAGCCGGCAGGTAAGGACGCCCGAACGCGATAACGCTACCGATGAGCCGAATTTGGCGCAGCGGCGCGATTTGTCCGCAAGCAGCTCGGGTGCCACCAGGAACCGAGCTGCTTCGGGAGGCGACGTTCTTTGAATCCTACTGGGAGCGAATGGCAGTCCCGAGATCGGCTTTGACCTTGTCTTGTTTTTTAGGACGGGGACATCTGTTGTGCCGGCCATATAAGTCTCCTCTGCCGCAAAATCACTCTGTCGGCCGCACAGGCGCTTCGGGCGCTTAACTGAAGGACTTGCCGCAGCCGCACTTTTCGCGCGCATTGGGGTTATCGAAGACAAAACCGGAAGATTGGAGCCCGGTGAGGAAGTCGACGGTCATGCCGGCTACATGGGGTTGGGAGCCCGCGTCCACGAACAGCTTGACCCCATCTGTGTCAGTGATCGCGTCGCCCTCGCGCGACACGCTCTCCAGGCCCATTAAGTATTTGAAGCCTGCGCAGCCGCCGGCCTCGACCATAATGCGAAAGCCTTCCGCCGGCTCGCTGGCACGGCAAAGAGCAGTCTTGAAGGCGGCAACAGCGTTGTCGGTGAGCGTAATCATGGCTCCATTCTCCTCAGTCCGCGACCTGCTTGCCCATCACGTTGCATGCACCGTGCCAAAGCCAAAAAACGTTTCAACACAGCGCGGCATCTCTCGCACTGGTGCCTCTTGATTGCTGATAAGGTGTCGGCCAATCGACACGTGCTGTCGGGTTTGTCGGGTCCGGCACGAGGGATGTTGGCCTGAGTTCTTGGGTGAACTCACATCACCAAGGACAGAACTTCTTCTGAGCTTGCCTCGGCGCAATTGGCACGGTTTTTGAAGCTCCGTTTGGCGAGACGGCAAGAGCATGCCGATCCACAACCATGCCGTGGGTGCCATCGCGATGGATGGGGCGAAGCAAGGGAGTAACATGTCAGGACCGTGGTCAGATACGCGTTGTTGGCAAAGCAGCGCCGCTCGTGGCATCCGAATGCCCGCTTGGCCGATTGCGACAACATCCATACTGGCTCACTACCGCCCAGTAGCCGCCGACCGGCTCGATGGGATGCCATCGGCATGTGGCTGCTCGCCGGTTTTCGCATCGGTGCGACGCCGTGCGCACGCTGTCCAGCGACACCTTGTTCATGGGCCAGCAGCAGATCAGGATCGAGCATTTCGGCGCGCCTTATCGGCTGAAGATTCCCGGGCAGGGCAGATGATCCTCACACGTCGTAGAAACAGGGGTAAGCATGGACCAACGCGAGAAACCGTCGCCCGACGAAATCCGGCGGGCGTGCAAAGACAATCCGAAGATCCGGGAGCATGATCTCGCCGCTCGATTGGGCATTTCGGAAGCCGAGTTGGTCGCGGCGCATTGTGGTCACGGCGCGGTGCGCATCGAGCCGCGCGTCGATGATCTGCTGACCGGCCTCGAAGCGGTCGGCGAGGTGATGGCGGTCACCAGCAACGAAAGTGCCGTGCACCAAAAGATTGGCGTCTACGGCAAAGTGGTCACCGGCAACCAGCATGCCATACTGCTCGGCGACGAGATCGACCTGCGCATCTTCCCGAAAGCGTGGGCGTATGGCTTCGCCGTCGAGAAGCGCGAGGGGGCCGAGATCCGCCGCAGCCTGCAATTCTTTGATGCCACCGGCGAGGCGATGCACAAAGCTCATCTCACGCCCGCCTCGAACCTGCAGGCCTATCAGGATCTGACGGCAGAGCTTGTATCCCCCGACCAGGAGCCGATCATATCGCTCGAGGCGAGCGGGGCGCGCGATAACGCAGTGAGTCCAGACCACGCCACCACGGTCGACGACCTACGCGAGCACTGGGGCCGGCTAAGCGACGTGCATCAGTTCTACCATATGTTGAAGACACTGAAGCTCAGCCGCTGCCAGGCGATGCGTATGGCCGACGAGGATGACGCCTGGCTACTCGACAATGATGCCATTGGCGCCCTGTTCCAACAGGCGGCCGAAGACGAGATGCCGATCATGTGCTTTGTCGGCAATCGTGGTTGCATTCAGATCCATTCCGGCCCGATCAGGTCGGTCAAGCAGATCGGGCCGCGGATCAATGTGCTCGAAGAGACCTTCCATCTGCATCTTAGGACCCATCGCATCCGCGAGGTCTGGGCCGTGCGCAAGCCGACGAGGGATGGTCACGTTACGTCCATTGAAGCCTATGGCGCGGACGGCAAGATGATCATCCAGTTCTTCGGCACGCGCAAGGAAGGCGAACGCGAGGGCAGCGACTGGCGGTTTCTGGCCGAGAGTCTGCCACGCGTTCCCGGTCCGACCTCCAGGGGTGTGTTGACTGCCGACAGGTCCTCGGATTGAATTGGCCGCGATAGGACTCAGCACCACGTTCCGACAGCGGCTCGCGAGCAAATCTAGGTCCATGAGCGGAAAGGATGCCGTCGTAGCGCATGCGCATGGTCAGGTGATGCACGCCGGAATGGACCGCATCTATACAGTCAAGCTGGTCGCCGGTCGGCACCGGTGCGCACGAGTGCATCGCCGTCTGCCGGAAAAGCCTTGCAGCGCCTGCGAGCGATAAAACGCATACGCCATCAGCGCCGAACCGAAGCGCGGCTTGACCTTTTTGATATTTCCGATCGTCTCGCGCAAGCGCCGTCGGGTCTTCTCGGACCGCACCCGATCCTTGCGCTGGATCGCGTCATTGCTCAATCCGGGCCGTGCGAGCGATCTACTCGCTCGTCGACCGGCAGGCTGTGCAGCAACAGCCAAGCCGAACAGCCCGATGTCGCGGGCTCGACAAAACCGACCACGGATGTCGGTTGTCGGACGTTGTCATAAGAATGATGGACAGGTGATCATCAGCGGCAGACCCAGCGCAGGCTGGCATTGCTTGGTGCACCGCCATGGCTACCCTATCCGGCACGCGACTTGCTTCGACAATTTGATCAGCAGGGCAGAGGTGATTGACCAGTCTCTCAAACCCTAACGGGGATAAGCGGCAGCTTTGCTTCATGACCGGAGCGCGGCGGAGATGCCCCTCTGATCGACTTCGCAACCCATCTCATCCGCGCTGGTGCAGGTGGGCTGTATCAGGCGACAGAATTTAGAAGGCACCCGACAAGAGACGTGCCCAGCTGGAAATCGACTTTAGGAACAGCGGTGCAATCTCAATCGAGCCATGAACGCCAATGTAGAGAAAACAAAATGGCGACCAACCCCGTTCCAGATCATGTCCCGCCCGAAATGGTGAGGGACTTCAGCCTGTTTACATCGCCAGGGATGCCACCAACACCCAACGGGGATCCACACGCAGCTGTCGCTTGCGTACATGACGGGCCTCCGATCTTTTACTCCCGCTACAACACGCAAGATGGCCGGGGTACCTGGGTCATCACCCGTGCCGCGGACCAGCGGAAGGTGCTGCAGGACGCAGAGACTTTTTCCAGCCATCGCAGCATCTTCTCCTCCATACTGGGTGAAAACTGGCCGACGATCCCGCTTGAGCTCGATCCACCGGCCCATGGCGTCTTTCGCTCACTGCTCAATCCGCTGCTTTCGCCAAAGCGGGTGTTGGCTTTGGAACCGGCTGTCCGCGAACGGGCGGTCGAGCTGATCGAAAGGATCGCCGCGTCGGGAACAAGCTGCGAGGTGATGAAGGATTTTGCCTTTCCTTTCGCGGTGAGCACCTTTCTTCGCTTTCTGGGGTTGCCTGATGACCGACTCGATACATTCGTTGGCTGGGGGAAAGATCTGCTCCACGGCGACGATAAGGAACGACCTGTGGCTGCCCGGACGATCGTGGCATTCATCGACGAACTTGCAGCCATGCGCCGCGACGAGGCGGTTGACGATTTCATGACCTTTATCGTGCAGGCACAGGTCGAGGGCCGCCGGCTGACGAACACCCAAGTCCGCGGCATCGGCGTGCTTGTCTTCGTCGCTGGGCTCGACACGGTCGCAGCAGCTATAGGCTTTGACTTGGCGTACCTCGCACGCAACCGCAAAGATCAGCAATTGCTGCGGAGCGAACCGGACCGCATCCCGCTCGCAACCGAAGAATTGCTGCGGGCCTATCCGCCCATTCAGTTGATCCGCGTGGCCACGAAAGATATCGACTTCGAAGGCGCGCCGATCCGGAAGGGGGACTATGTTTCCTGCGCCACGATGATTGCCAATCGTGACCCGGCGGAATTCGAATGCCCCAACACGATTGATTTGGAGCGGGAGGACAACCGCCACGCAGCGTTTGGCTATGGTCCCCACCGTTGCCTTGGCTCACACCTTGCCCGGCGGGAGATTGTCATTGGCCTGGAGGAGTGGCTGGCGCGCATCCCGGCTTTCAGGATCAAGCAGGGTACGGCGCCGATAACTTCTGGCGGCCATGTGTTCGGGATCGAAAATTTGATCCTGGACTGGTCTTAGGCCCGCCCCGAGCCGGGCACAGACAATGGAGGCAGCGCCATGCGCATCATCGTCCAAAGGGCCAAATGCCAGGGCCACGCGCGATGCGCGGCGCAAGCGCCGGACATCTTCAAACTCGATAATGACGGTTACATCCTGCCTGGTGACATTGAAGTTGCGGAAGGGGAGGAACTGCCTGCATCACGAGGCGCGCGATCCTGTCCTGAACGTGCGCTAGAACTCACCCGCTGCGCGTTTTGAATCGGCCTCATTCAACCGTGAGTCTGGCGGCTTGAACCATGTGGCCGCACTCAGCACGCGACCTCTGTCCCGCACGGTTCACGTCCAACTCTGCAGGGGCATTTCCGGCGCCAGTGTTCCCCGTGAGGCGCAAACGGCAGGGCAGGGGTTCGCGAACAACTCTTCCAATCACACAATTTGCGTCAGAGCCGATGGACCAGACGAGAATTGCCGGACTACTCGACGCGAGGCGACCGGAGTGCCACACCGAAGAACTGCCCGACCCATGTTGCGGCAGGCCGGGTCTGTGCATGATTTGATAGGACCATAGCAGGAGAACGCACCATATTTGCCCAACATTATGCCCGGCTCAGCACCGGCCAATGGCCGCAGCTGGAGAGGAGGTTCGACCAGCATGTGCTTGCCTGTGTGCTTTCACGTGCGCTCGAGGAGATCGAGGCTGGCGAGGCGACGGCGACGGAGGCAACCGGACTTTCGCGCGCCGAGTTGCGCGATGTCCTGATCCGCTGTTTCCCTGCTTTTCCGATCAACGCGTTTGCCTTGGAAGAGGGGAGCGAGCCCGAGCCGGATCTGGAAGAAGAACTTCTGCGCGGACTGCTGCTGGCGCATGCCCGGCCCGACGACAAGGCAGGCGCCCGCTTCGCCAAGATCATCGCCCGGCGTGCCATGCGCAATGACCACCTCTGGCAAGACCTTGGCCTCTTTAGTCGAAGCGACCTCGGCCGCCTGCTCGCCTCGCATTTTCCGACGCTGGCGGCCGGCAACACCCAAAACATGAAATGGAAAAAATACTTTTACCGAAAGCTCTGCGAGGCCGAAGGTTTTTCGCTGTGCAGCTCCCCCAGTTGCCGGGACTGTAATGATTTCGAAAGCTGCTTCGGCCCGGAGGAAGGCGAAAGCCGGCTCACACGGACCAAGGACAACGCCCAGGATTGAGAGCCGCTTGCGTCAGTCGTACAGCGTCAGAGCTCGCGCCACGCCATATGTCTGTTGTCAAATCTCGACGGAGGCCTTGGGGGATTTGAATACTGTGCGCTCGCGATGCTCGCTTCGGCGGGTCGTCGTCATGGCAGGCGCGAGTCGAATGTTTGTTAGATGCCGCCACAACCTAAGCCGGCATCATCAATCGCTACAAGCGCAAGGAGTTGAAGGACACGTTGCGCGATCTTGAGCAGGCCGGACTTGGTGACCAGCTCGTTAGGTTTTCCAATTCATGAGTGGCTAGAGCGATGGCTGTACTGGCGTTCGATCTCGTTTATTTTTCCGGCCTGACGGCAGACCAACTGCTAGGCAGCGTCATCTCACTTCTGGCGTGTTTGCTCCTTTATAACGCTCTGGCTCCGGACCGAGTTAATCGATAGGTCGGCGGCCGCTCGGCGTCACTGCTAATGCCCTGATACGATTTTAGGAAACGGGGTCTGCAGTGTTTCTTCCGCTTCGGCGCCACATAGCTTTCAACCAGGCGAAATGCTCGACGTCGACAGTTACCAGCGGCCGTAGGTTGATGGTCACCGTGTTTGGCGCTCAGGACTTCCTCCGTGCTAGTCAATGGCGAGCATCGGAAGCGATTTTGCAGGTTTTGCGCAGACGGGATTCTGGCTCTGCCCGCCGGTCGGGTTCGTCAAAAGGTGCTAATATAGCGTTGTATGTCCGATCGGCGGTAGTAGCCGCTTACTGATCGCCGGACGGTCGATCCCTGAACCTTGTTGCACCCGCACCTGGGGTGCTTAGGGAATGATATTATCTGACAAATGGAAAAATCACGTAGGAGCCAAAGTAAAATTTTATTATATTTGACTCCGGAGAATTGCCAAGTAATGATCCAAGAACGCATCTTTCGCGGGCCGCTAGCTTGTTTTTAAACTCTAGTGCGTCACTATCGGGTCCGTAGATCCCAAAAATGTCCCATCCTTTGCAGGGCAACAAGGAGGCGTACTATGGCAAGAATTTTTGAAATTCTTATGGGCAGTCTGACTGCCGGATCTGTTCTCGCAATTCTTTGCATGCCAGCGACTGCAGCTGGAATTAATGTCGGAGGCGTCGGCGGGGTATCCGTCGGCAGCGGAGGCGCCAGCGCTAATGTGGGCGGCAACAGCGGCGCTACGGCTAGCGTATCCCTAGGCGGTTCTGGGGCAAATGCCGCAGCCTCCGTCGGCGACACTGGCGGAGCGACTGCTTCCATCGGCACTGGCAGCGCCAATGTCGGTGTCGTCACCGGGGTTGGTACCGACGTAAATGTCGGCGTTGGAACCAATCCAGCCGCCAACCCCAGCAACCCGACCGCTTCGAGCAACCCGAATCTGGCTAGCGTTGTCGGCGATATGTCGAACGCCCAGGTCACTCGGATGAAGAAGCGCTGCGTCGAAGTGCTTAGCAACGAAGACACCTATGATCGTGACCTGCGCCGGCTCTGCCTGCTGATCTCGCGCCGCTAACCAGCGACCCCTTTCCGACCTGTCGGGGCTGTCGACATGACACTCTCCAGTTCCGGCAGTGGAAGCCCGCCCGCCGAAAGGTTGGCGGGCTTTTACAGTCAGCGTTTTTCCATCCGTAGCAGCCAGGATGTTTAGGCACTTTCGCGTATGTAAACGTTGACATTTAAGGCGCTTTCGCCTCGTAGGCAAGTTGTGTAACGCCTTGTTCTTGAACAAAAAATGTGAGAACGCCTAGTTGCTTAAGCGAAAAGCGCCTTACCGAGCGGATATCAAAAATAAACATTGTAGCGATCTTGCAACCGCCCGAGGCCGCTTTTACGCGTTCGGAGCAAGTCTAAGGCCGATAAGTCATCGTTTTGCTTATGTTTCTTCACGTCACGGCGGCGGTAGGTGTAGCCGGGAATGTCCTGCAAATGGAACGTATTGCCGGGAGGCGAGTAGCGGTAGATAAATCCGAATTGGTCGGTGATCCCGTTGACGCTCGTATAAGTGATCTCGCCATACAGATACATATGGAAGGGAACCCGCCCCTATGTGAGTATCGGACAGGAAAAGCTCATTCAGCACATTGTTTGTGATAGGGCCGCCGCGATCAAAAGCTGCAGGGCTAAGAGCATCGTCTGCCCCGAGCACCCGTTCAACGTCATTGATTTCTCCGGGATGGTAATGCGGAGTTGGCGGCAAGTTGCAAAGCCGGAGGCTCGCCCGAATCTCGTTTATGATGGCAGGAGTGCGTCCGAAATTCTTGATCGAGTATGCCGCTTCCGGAATTGGTCTTTTGTTGTCGGGCTTGTCAGCCCAATCGTGCGTCACCCCCACCAACGGTTTGGTGGCGGTGACGAACAAATACGGTCGCTCGATATCGAGCAAAGCCTTTTCGGCAATGTCGGCGCTGCGCTGGGTGTGCCTAGCAGCCTCTTTGGCGTAGTAAGCAGCGGCCATAGCAGCGGCGAGCGTGAAAGCACCCACGATAGCGCCAATGGTGGTCCAGTTCGCCGACTGTTGGGCAGCGTCGGCAGCCTTCCACTGGGCACACAGATCGGAACTGCGATCATCGTGACCTGCTTGGCATGGGTTAGTGTAACTTGGGGGTTCATTTGCCTGTTGGACTGGCGGAGGACTCGCCGCAACAGGGTTGCCTATGGTCTCTTGATGCTGTTCGGAATGTTGGGGCTGAGTGCTCTTGCGCTCGTCTGGCGGTAAAGCCGCCCCGAGTAAAACTACTCCGAAAGCCGCAGTGAGGATGCCCCGATAGCGTCTCAGCATTGCAGTAAGAACGCAGCGCTAAAGCCCCCCCCGGCTTATTTTGTTGTTCAAATTACGCTCGGTTTCGTGAATGTCCATAGTCGCCAATTTTTCGGCGAGTTGGGCATAGGTAACGCCCTTCCGCTTCAACTCTGACTTCAAAAGGTTCTTGGCTTTCGTCTCGTATTCGACGGTCTGCGGGTCGTCCTTGCCTGCCATAGCCTCGCCTCAAAAAATATCATCACAGTCGGTGGTACAGGCCCCTGTATTTGGCGATACAAGCCCCGCATATAACCGGATATGATGACAATGGCCCAACACTTCCTCCTTTCCGCCGAAAGCCGCTCCCTTTCTCTGAAAGAGATTTACAAGGGTGGCGAGGAAAAGGCTTACGACGCGTTCAAGGCTTCGACTCAAGGCGAGCCTGTTTGCCGGAAATGCGGGTGCCTGGATCATTACGACATTCCGACCCGTCGCAAGTTCAAGTGCGCCGCTTGCGGGGGCGCAGTTCTCGGTTACGAGCGGCACGATCTTCGCCTTGGCGCAAGCTGTCGTTTGTCGATCTGCTCGCCGCGATCTGCCTGTTTGTTAACGGCGCGAAGGGCATGTCGGCGGTCCAGTTCTCTCGCGATCTGGACGTGCAGTACAAGACCGCCTTTGTGCTGGCTCACAAGCTGCGCGAAGCCTGTCGGCTGAAACCAAGAACGCAACCCTTGAAGGCGAGGTCGAGATTGACGGCGCTTACTTTGGTGGCGTGGGGCGCGCCGTGGGCGCGCGCTTCTGCTACTGCGCGAACGCCTCTGGAGTCGATTTTTAGCAGCTCATTGGCGTGATCTTCAGTTCCTTCGCCACAAAGCCCGTCGGAGAAGAGTATGCTGCCTGGCCTATTCATTGGCCCAAGTCCGCTTGCCACGGCAGCTATCGTTGTCATTTTTACATCAGACGATCGTCTCGTGAGCAGTGGACCGCAAAGTTGCGAAGACGCAGTTGCCCTTTGCTTCTACTGTGCATAGAAGCCATTTGTGCGGGCAGAGGTACAAAAATGGGTGCGGTGCTGTGGGAATAAAATTCGAAAAGCTAAATAAACTGCGGGAGTCTCTACTAGAGGCAAATCACGATTTCCGCGCCAGCACCCAATTGTTCAATAGCTTGGATGTCGCAAAAATTGATCGCGAAATGGATCTTGAAGGTCGTGGAACGCAGCGAGGCGAGGCTAACCAGCCCCCGAAAACGGCCAAGAATTTCGACGATATAGAGCACACAGTTATCGAGAGGGTCGAGGACGAAAAGAAGGCCGCACATCACACACTCGAAGACAGCCTACAGCTACTCTCCGGCCGATTGGCTGGCCTCGACTTTGAAGAGCAGTTTGGTCTGATCCGTCAGGCGAACGCCGCCAGTGTTTCCGATTTCAAGGCCTCGATCGCGGTGGGCCTGGACGAACTTCACGGATTGCGCAAATCGCTCAACGATGCGGAGAAAGAACACGACTGGTTCAAACAGAAGCACGGGCTTGTCCGGGCTGTGAGGGTTCAACACGGAGCGGCCCATGTTTTCCGAGTGTCCCTGCTAATCTTCCTGTTCCTCATTGAAACGGCGATGAACGGAAATTTCCTCGCAAAGGGAAATGAACAGGGATTCTTTGGCGGGCTCCTCGAAGCCGCCGCTTTCTCGTTTTTGAACATCGGCGCCGCTCTGCTGTTCGCAATATTCTGTGCACGCCTGGTGACTCACAGATCGCTTTTTGTGAAGTTGATCGGCGCGCTGTCGATAGTGGCCTATATCGGCTTGGCATTGACCATAAACCTAGCGCTTGCGCATTACCGCGAGGTTAGCGGGTCCTTTGTGGACGGAGCCGGCGTCGAGGTCGTGCGCAGCATGCTCGCCAATCCGGCTGGCCTTATGGACGTGAAATCCTGGCTTCTGTTCGGCATTGGTCTCATGTTTTCGATCTTTGCGTTTATCGACGGCTGGTTCGTTCTCGACCCATACCCGGGCTATGCGGGTGTCGAAAACAGATTGGTGGCTCGCCGGGAAGACTACATCGAGCGCAAGAGCGAGCTCATCGAGGCTCTGCAAGAGGTGCGCGATGAGCACAACGAGAAGGTGGAGGACATCGTCAAGCGGCTGGGGAGCAGACGCAGGGAGCATCGAGCGATCATCGACCATCGGTCGAGGCTGCTGACGCTCTTTGTGCAGCATCAAGACCAGCTGGAGCGAGCCTGCAACCAGCTTCTCTCAAAGTACAGGGAGGCCAATTTCCAGGCCCGCACAGAGCCAGCGCCAAAACATTTTGCCACACCCTACAAACTTGAGCGCATAAAACCCCTGATATCGTCCGACGATGAATGGAGCGAGAAGGACCTGGGCGCCTCAATTCGTGACGCGCAGGAAGAACTCAACGCTCAGCTGCGGCTCATCGGGCTGGAATGCGAGCGCGGGATCGAACAGTACCGAGATCTCGACAAGCTTCATCCGGATAGCGTGAATGGCTAGGCGGGGTCGCAGAAGAAAGAAAGGCAGTGGCGGCACAATTATCGCAGCAGCCGGATTGGCCGTGCTGTCGGCTGTGATGCTGGCCGGTTTTGTTTGGATGTGGTCGAGATCCGGGAAGGACCAAATCGACATCAGCACGAATTGCCCACTGAACGGACCTGTGAGCCTGACAGCGGTCTTGATCGACGCCACCGACCCGATTTCGCCGATAACCATGGCGGATCTGAAGAATGAATTCCGCAAGACCATTGGGCGCGTCGAGCCTGGCGGCTATCTCAAGATATTGACGCTGGGCGCGAGGCCCGGCGACCTGACTGTGATGTTTGATGGATGCAATCCGGGCGACGGCTCGACGGTCGACAGCTGGACGAACAATCCGTCTCGGCGGCAGAAGAAATGGGAAGATGCGTTCGAGGACCCTTTGACGAACCTTCCCGACCAGATTCCCAATGGAGAATCCGCGAGCCAATCTCCGATCATGGCCGGAATTCAGAAAATCAAACTGTCGCTATTCGATAGCAGTTTGGCGAAAGAGAAGACCGCTAAGCGAATAATAGTCGCGTCAGATATGATCGAACATACGGCGCTGTACTCACAATATCGTTCGGGTCTCGATTATCAGAAGTACCTTGATAGCGCGGCTGACAGGACTTACGGGACATCGCTCGATGGCGTCGGGTTTACGATACTCTACGTCGATAGGGCGAAGAAGCCATTTGGCTCTTTCGAACATGCAGAGTTCTGGACCCGGTGGGTTCAAAGCCATCATGGTGATTTTGAGAAGCTGGTAGGGTTGGAGGGGTTAAACTAATGGCCAAGAAGCGAGGGGAGTCGTTCTTAGGACATCCGAGCCTGCCCCTTTTCGTCTTTGCGACGCTAACCCTGGGTGGCTGCGTGTTCATCGCAATAGCCAAGCTGTCGGGCGTAGACCCTATAATGGCGGCGAGCGCACCGGTGTGCCTGATGCTCATCTATCTTGCCGCGTCCGTCTTCACCGGCAAGCTACGGCTCCACGATGAGCAAACAGGCGACAATCTCTACTACATGGGTTTCCTGTTTACGTTGACGAGTCTCGGCGTATCGCTGTTTCAGTTTGGTTCCGAAGGATCCACCGACACAATCGTGAGGAACTTTGGTATCGCGGTGACGTCGACGATCACGGGCATTGCTTTGCGGATCTTTTACAATCAGATGCGCCGCGATCCTGCCGACATCGAACGGACGGTCAGGCACGAACTCGCGGATATGACGCGGCGTGTAAGAGCCGAGATGGAAAGTGTAACCAGGGAATTCGCTGACTTTCGCCGCGTAAGCAATCAGATGTTGGAGGAGGGTTTTGCCGAAATCGCCGTTCAAGCGGAGCGGAACGGAGAGCACATAAGATCGGCCCTGGATAAAATCGCGATGGAATCGATCAGACCAGTTCAAGAGGCCTCGGGAAAGCTCAGCAATGCTTTGAGCCACAATTTTGGGCAGATCGAAAGTCAGTTCTCGTCGATCGCACAGCGCGTCGAGGCGGCAGCCGATCTGCTCGACAAAGCCAACAGCTCAATGTCCTCTTCAGTTGGCAGACTGGGTGAACAGGCCGAAAGCGTAGCCACCAAGTTGGAGAAGGTTGTCGTCCCTGATGAGGTCCTTAAGAACGATCTGGCGCCGATGGTGAAACTTCTTGGCAGCGCGGTCGCTCAGTATGCTGTCAAAACAGAGACGGCTTCGCAGGAACAGCAAGCCCGCATGGCGGGCATCGTTGATGCTGTGGCTAAAGTGGCCGCAGGTGTGGAAAAGGCTGTGGCAGCCGCAGAGCAAACAGCGGAGAGCGTCCAAGCGCAACAACGCTTGACCCAGGCGCTTGCCGCAGTGGTGCAAAAGCAAAGCAAGGACACCGGAGACCTTGTCGCAACCTTGGCAGGAAGAACCCTTCACGCGCCGAGGCCTGTTCCCCCTCTCAACGCTCCTATTGCGATTGCACAGCCACTGGCAGATCTGGCCGCAAATGACACCGTCGAGAGCGCACCAATTCGGGTCGAGCGTGAGCCCCAACCAGACGCTTTCCAAACTCTGGGAAGCGAGCCTCCCGCCGAACGAACGGAACCGCCTAAGCGAACCAGTTGGTGGGGCAGGTGAGTGACGCTGGCGGGACTTCGGTCGCCTTCGAGCGCAAGGGTTTTGGCCGCGGTTTGATACTGGGCCTGACCATGGCCGAGACGATGCTGCTTTTGGTGTTCTGCCTGTTGCTAGCAGCCGGTGCTATCATCACGAAAAAGCAGAAAGAGACCGATGAGGCACTGCGAGCCACTCAATCAAACAAGGAAAACGTGCAGAGGCTCGAAGCCGAGAACAAGCGGCTTCTGGCTCAGATAAAAGCGGTGTTTCAGCCCACGAGGGGAGGAACCGTTCCCGACGAACAATGGCGCGAGCTGGTCCTGGCCAAGGATGCTGTTAAGTCGGTCAAGGAAGCAGGTATTTCTCTGGAGGAGGTCGTGCGAAATGCCCCTGTCGCGAAAGTCCTTGCGGACAACGACATAAGCGTTGATCAGACCAAGGCCATGATAGATGCGGCGAAGGTCTTGAGAGAATTTGGTTACGCCGGCACCGACAAAGGGCTGCAGGATCTGGCTGATGTGCTCAAGGAGGCTGCAGAGCCGACGCAAGCAGCAAAACCTCACGATTGGCCGCCGATCATCAGTCTCAGCGAACTGGATGGCTATAATTTCGATACCGGAAGCGCAGAGCTTTCGAATGCCTTCAAAACAAAGTTGCGCGATCTTGCGAAGACCATCGCCGGGACTGCGACCTCGTACGGTGTCGACGTGATTGAGGTAATTGGACACACGGACGAACAGGCAATGGCGGGCGAATCCTCCAACATGGACAAGGGGCTCCAACCGGTCCTGTCAGGGAAAGTGGAAATCGGCTCACTCCATCCCGCCGACAATGCCGGTCTTGGGCTGGCCCGCGCGATTTCAGTTACAAGTGTGCTCAGTGACATGCCCGCATTAAAGGGGTTTACGATTTTGCCGATGTCTGGTGGTCAGCTCATCCTGCCCGGCGATCATCTCACCGACGGAGCGCAGATTGGCGATGTACGGGCTCGAAGGCGCATCGAGATTAGGGTGAGGCAGCGATCAAAATTGGCGCCGGTTGGTGGCGCCAAGCCATGAATGGGGACGAGAGACTGGCGCCTTAGCCGGTACGGCAGTTGAGTTGGGGGGATTGGGCTATGGGGTTTTACGTTCGAAAATCGATCAGTGCGGGACCATTCCGCTTTAACTTTTCGTCCGGTGGGGTTGGCGCTTCCGTTGGCGTGAAGGGCCTCCGCATCGGCACTGGGCCAAGAGGTCACTACATCCACGCCGGCGTGGGTGGGCTCTACTATCGTGGCACTTTAGGCAAGGCCAGCGCGAAGAAGGTAGTCCAGCTCTCTCAGACCCCATCTGCGCCGCAACCCCGTCCACAATCCTCGCGCCCGGAATACGTCTCTGACGGCGTCGTGATGAGAGAAATCGAGTCCCGCGATGTGGTGGAAATGCGTGACGAGACATTCGCCAATGTGCTCGATGAAATCAATGCCAGGCAATCGCAGACGCGGCTGTCCGTAGCACTCGCGGTTTTGTTCGGGATTGCAGGTTTCCTTGCGGGGACCAAGCTCGGAGGTGCCGCACCGGTGCTGGGCATCGGTGCCTTTGTGCCGGGTATGCTCATTGGCAAATGGTTTGACAGTTACCGCGGGGTGAGCGTGCTCTATTACGATCTGGAAAAAGACGCGGAGGCCGCCTACGGGCGACTTGTCGGCGCGTTCGAAACTCTCACCGGCTGCGCAGGGAGATGGCATGTCGCTGCCGACGGCAAGATAGAGGATCTGACTGCTTGGAAGCGAAATGCCGGGGCCAGCATGCTGGTCGACAAAAAGCCCACGACACTTACAAGCTCCTTGCCGAAGGTTGTACGCAGCAACGTTACTCCTCCTTCAATCCATGTGGGTCGGCAGGTGCTCTTCTTCATGCCTGACCTAGTGCTGGTGAAGGACGGAAACCGATACGGCGCAGTCGGATATGCCGATCTGCAGACCCAATTCGCCCCGAGTAATTTTATCGAGACCGGCAAAGTTCCATCTGATGCGGAGATCGTGAGCTACACCTGGGCTCACCCAAACAAAAACGGCGGGCCTGACAAGCGCTTCAAAGACAATCGGCAGATCCCTGTATGCCGCTACGAAGCGTTGCGGTTTTCTAGCCCGTCCGGACTTAACGAGCTGGTGGAATTTTCCAAGACAAACGTCAGCCAGCCCTTTTGCCAGGCTCTATCGGCACTCGCGCAATTGCATCGAAGCTCCGACCGCTAATTCATAACGCGAAATGCGCACACTAGGGAGTGATGGTTGGGGATGGGCTCAAAGCGTGAGCCCAGGTCAGCAAACGCCTTCGCACGGAATCCCGTCGCTATCTCGATCCAACTTGCTCCCCCATGTGCAGTTGGCGAGATACCAACGTGCTTCTTCGCAAGAAGAAATCTGCGTGCACAACCGGCGAGGTTGGCATGAGTAGCTCTGTGCTACTTGGCGACGGCTGACAAGCCCAAAGGGGCTTTTGGTTGGGCTCGCAGATTCGGCATGTTGTTCGCGCCAATCCCAAGGGTTGTCAAACGTCCCAATCCAGATTCCAACCTTTGCGGTTTCAGCATTAGTTTGCTGTTGCGCATAGGCGCCGTGGCTATAGCGGGGCCAGTCCAAGGCTTGGCCATGTTCGACCATCCAGGACGCGACGCTGACACCGTCCGCGCGCCGACAATCGCCGACGAAGCGACGGTACCGATCCCATGAAACAAATGTGCATTGGACAGGCTGCGAAGCCGCAAGGAAATTCGCCAATGCTTCGGCCGCCCGGCGCCCGCAGGGGTATTGATGTGCGCTAGCGTCATTGCAGTATTGGCGGCTTTCGGGTGCATCGATGCCGTTGAAGCGGACGCGCTGCCCGTGGATCTCTATCGTGTCTCCATCAATCACCGATGCTATGCCTACAATCGGCGCCCGTCTCGACCCGGCCGAGTTTGCTATATCGAGACCACGTAACTGGTCACCCGAGCCTGTAAAATAGTGGGTCGCGTAAGCAGCCAAGGCCACCACGATCACCACGATCAGAGGCAAGCGCACATCTGGAGAGAAACGTCTGCGGACGATTGGTTCCGCGCCGCGCCTTGGTCGCGCGCGGCGACGATAAGAATAGCGATTGTTATTCAATTTCCGATCCTTTGCGAAACGCAAGCTGCATGATTTGTAACGTGCCTCTGCACCATTCATAGCCGCCTTTTTCGCTGGCGCTGGTTTGCCTTGTAGTTCGGCGCTTTGAACACCATGGTGCCTTCGCAGATCAGCCCGAAGTCACGACTTTGTAGTTACCTTTTCCGTAAACACGACCATCTTTCCGCGCTGGAGCCTACAAGTTTTCTCGGAATGAAATTAGGAGGCCGATTCAAAAAGAAGTCGGCTTGTGCGCCAGTTGGTCGTGGCCGGCGAGGCGGATGCCAGAGCTGCCAACACCTCGTCCACACGTATGATGGCATTTTGTCCGAAAGGGAACCTCGAGATCAAGGTGGGGATGCGAAGTGTCCGGAACATTAAACAAACATCCGCAATTTTTCCACCAAGCCGCAGTGCTCACAATACTAAACGATTGAAGTGTTGGTGGTTGCCATTCGAGGTTGAAAAACCAGCATTTTATGTTGCGGACAGCCCTTGTCTAGGCTCTATGTGTCCAGCCTATCAGGGGGGTGTGAGTGTCGGAAGTTGAAAAATCGGTCTTCCAAAGCGATCTGCCTTTAAAGGAAAAGCTCGAGCGAGCCAGGATGGAATTGCTCGACCTTTCTGCTCGCAACCGACTTTTGAATGTGCCACGGTTTTCAAAGAGCGCGAAGACGATCGATATTGTCGACGAGAGGTCGTCTGAGATCTATCGATTGCTGGTGAGCGAAGGAAAGGCTTTTACCTTCCTGGCCGGCAAGCCGGATCGGCCGAAGGCAGGCCAGGTTGAAAGCAGCCCTTCAGACGAGGAAATCGACTATTCCCCCGTTGCTCTTGCTCAGCCTGAGGACGAAGGATTCGACGATAGAGGGGTATCTGCGCGACATTCTGACACCAAGCTTCAGACGAGGATGACCCCAACGGGGCTGCAGCGCCGGCTCCTTGATCTCTACCACGATGCCCGCACACTTGAGGAAGAGCAGGGCGTCAATATCCTCTTTCTGGCCCTTGGCATGCTGAAGTGGATTGACCCGAGCAACAAAGAAAACATCCGTCAGGCTCCTCTCATTTTGGTCCCGGTACGGCTGGAGCGAGGGGCCGCTGGAGAAAAGTTTCGGCTGCGAGCTCGTACGGAAGATCTTACCGCAAACCTCTCCTTGGAACTTTATCTCGACCGCATTCACAAGCTCGCCCTGCCGCGTTTTGAAGTAGGAGACGACTTCGACGTCTCGGCCTATCTCGATGCCGTTGCCGAAGCAGTGTCGACCAAAGAGGGTTGGCAGGTGCTTGCCGATGATATGGTGCTCGGCTTCTTCTCGTTCGCTAAGTTCTTGATGTACCGTGACCTGGATCCGGATCTCTGGCCGGATGGCGCAAAGATTATCGAACAACCGAAGATCCGCTCGCTTCTTTCAGATGGTTTCGAAACACGCGAACCGCTGATGTCGGACGACATTGCGATTGATCCGCATATCGCGCCTGCCGAAATGTTGCATATCGTCGACAGTGACAGTTCTCAGACGCTGGCGATCCATGATGCAAGAAAGGGTCGCGACCTCGTTATCCAAGGTCCTCCCGGGACAGGAAAATCGCAGACGATCGCAAACATTATCGGGTCGGCCGTTGCCGATGGAAAGACCGTGCTGTTCGTTGCGGAAAAAATGGCCGCACTTGAGGTCGTGAAGCGACGGCTTGACACTGCGGGGGTGGGGGACGCCTGCCTTGAGCTCCATAGCAACAAGGCAAACAAGCGCATGATGCTGGAGGAGTTGCGGCGCACCTGGCAACTCGGATCGCCTCGCGGACAGCTTGCTTCTTCCCTTACTGAACGCCTGCTGGAGGCTAGGGACAAACTCAATGCACATGCTACAAGGATGCATGTTCCATTTGGAACGTCCGAACTCACTCCATACCAGGTTCTTGGCCAGCTAACCCGACTAAGGCAGAACGGGCAAAAGCCAGTTGACATTGAACTTGAGGATGCCACCGCTTGGACGAATGACGGTGTCTCGCAACGTCGCAAACTTCTCGATGACGTGTCTCAGCGGATCAACGAATTCGGCTTGCCGATCCACCACCCATGGCGGGGAGTTGGCCTGGATGTCGTTCTACCAACGACCATTGAGAGGCTCGTCCCACGCATTGCGTCGTCCCTGGATCAAGCAAAGGCTCTGCACGCCAAACTGGCCGATATTGCTGAGCGGATCGAGGCGAAGCCTCCGCAAATCCTCAGCGACAGCGGCGAGGTAGAAGATCGCGCTGAGCTTCTCGCGTCCGCACCTGGACTTCCTGCCGAGGCGCTAGTCTCGCCGGTTTGGGATGAGCGTCCAAAGGACATTGCATCGCTTCTCTGGACAGGAACAGATTTCAACCGCAAATCCGAGGAACTGTCGGAGCAGTTGGTGGCGACGGCTATCGATACGCCAATTGAAGGTCTCGAGACAGAGCTTGCTAAGCTTCCTTCAGACTTTCCGAAAGATGGTTTCGTTCGTGCGCGCCAGCTAACCGTGTTGCTCCCACGCTTAAGAGAAGAAGCTGAGCGGCTAAATCAAGAACTGGGGTCTACCGTTTTACCGGACACGCTTGGAGGACTCCTCAGGTTAGTGATGACCGGCGAGAGAGTTGCGGCAGCCCCCGATGCGAGCCCTGAGGCATTCGCAGCCACAGTTTGGGACTCCGGGCTGGAACAGGCTGGTGACCTTGCCGACAGCGTAGCAACGCTAGAGACTGCTAGAGCCGAGCTTCAGGGCAAAGTTGTTGATGCCGCGTGGAGTACCAACGTGGCCGCGGCGCGGCAAGCGCTCGCCGAGCACACGGGAATATTGAAAGCATTGAATGGTGACTACCGTCGTGCCACTGCACTTGTGCGGACTATGTTGGTGGCCCCTAGCGCGCCTGCGGCGGAGATAGTGGGTCTCCTCGACATTCTAATGAAGGGCCAAGCGGCCGCAGCAAAAGTGCGCGAAGGCGACGCCTTTGGCGGTTCCGCCTTCGGAGCCGATTGGCGCGGTGAGAGATCGTCTTCGGCACCACTCCAGGCCTTAGTGGAGTGGATGCGCACGCTGAGGGGACTTGGCTCGGAACCGCGAATTATAGCCGGGCGGATGGCGGAGCGCTCTGAAGCGGGCGCGCGTGCGGTGCGAGTTCGTAAGGTGATCGACATCGGTCAGCCGATTATCGAGGGGTTTTGGAACGATTTAGGCCACCTTGCGTCATCCATGCAAGGTGACGTGGCTTCCCCCGAGCGGGCCTCGCTGCAACTGATGGAAGCGAAGGCAAGCACTGTAGCTCAAGCCGATGACGCGTCACGACAGGTGCTGACTGACGTTCCAGATCTGATCAGTGAGCGGGTGGAGATACTGCGCCGACTAGGCAGACTACAAGCGCTTGATCAAGAGATCGAGGACGGGGAAAGCCTTGGCAAGTTCGCATTCGGCTCGTCGTGGCTCGGTCGAGGATCCGATTGGGCCGCGCTCGCGCAAGCCGAACTTTGGCTGAGAGAAAATGGCTCAATCCGGCATTTGGCTGCGCGGTTGCCTGAAAGACAAGAGATCGCAAACTTGGCGCGTTCAGCGCGTGAAGCGGCCCAAGCGGCAGCGCGGGAATTGAAGGCGCTTGCAGGGGATTTGAAAGCCGATGCTCCCTCCTTGTTTGGAGTAGACGATTTTCCAGACGTCGCGATAGTCGAGGTTGTTTCTCGACTGGAGGGGTGGCTCGATCATCAGGAACAGCTCTCGAAATGGGTTGCCTATGGAGAGCGATCCGAAACAGCCCGAAAGGCTGGACTGGGACAGTTGATAGACGGCCTGGCCGACGGCCAGATTACAACAGGATCGGCGCGATCAGTCTTCGATATGGCCTACTACGAACGGATGTTTCTAGCGATGGCGACCGATGAGCCGGAGCTGGCAAGGTTCGACGGGGAACTGCATTCCAGGGCTGTACGTGACTTCGCCGATCTGGACCGACAGAGGATCAAGGCCGGTGCCATCGAAGTTGTGACGGCTCATCACCGAAAAATTCCTTCAAGAGACGGCGGAGCTGGACCAGTCGGACTGCTTCGTTCTGAGATGGCGCGCAGACGGGGCCACATGCCTATCCGGCAGTTGATGCAGAAGGCAGGGCCTGCCATCCAGGCACTCAAGCCAGTGTTCATGATGAGCCCGCTTTCGGTGGCCCAATTCCTGTCGCCCGGCAGGATGTCCTTCGATCTTCTTGTGATGGACGAGGCGTCTCAGATACAGCCTGTGGACGCGCTTGGCTCGATCGCCAGGGCCAATCAGGTGGTCGTTGTTGGCGACGAACGCCAACTGCCACCCACGACATTCTTCGCGAAGGTGACAGGCTCGCAGTCTGAAGATGACGAGGGTGAGGGCGCGCAGGTCGCCGACATAGAAAGCATCCTCGGCCTGTTCACGGCCCGCGGCTTGCCGCAGCGTATGCTCCGCTGGCACTACCGTAGCCGTCACCAATCTCTCATCGCCGTATCGAACAGCCAGTTCTACGAGAACCGGCTTTTCATCGTGCCAAGCCCCTATACCCAAGAGGCAGGCATGGGGTTGCGGTTTCAGCATGTGCCAGAGGGGGTCTTCGATTCCGGTGGCACAGGAACCAATCCGGTAGAGGCGAGAGCAGTAGCCGAAGCGATCATCCGTCATGCGAAGGTGAACCCGCGAGAGACTCTAGGCGTTGCAACATTTTCGGTTAGCCAACGCCGCGCGATCCAGGATGAACTCGAAGGGCTGCGGCGACTAAATCCCGATACGGAGGAGTTCTTTCACGCGCACCCCAGCGAGCCATTCTTCGTCAAGAGCCTTGAAAATGTTCAAGGCGATGAGCGCGACGTGATCATGATCTCAGTGGGGTATGCGAAGAATGCGCAGGGGTACATGGCCATGCGTTTCGGCCCTCTTGGTGCGGAAGGCGGCGAGCGTCGGCTCAACGTCCTCATAAGCCGCGCCAAGCGCAGCTGCGAAGTATTCGCGTCCATCACAGACGAGGACATCGACCTGGAGCGTGGCAAAGGGAAAGGCATCTTCGCCTTCAAGCTCTTCTTGCACTACGCGAGAACAGGGCGAATTTCGCTTGCCCAGGCCACGGTTCGCGAAATGGATTCAATCTTTGAAGAGCAGGTAGCCAACGCGCTGATCGGAAAGGGTTACCAGGTTCATGCTCAGGTTGGCATTGCAGGCTTCTTCGTCGATCTCGCGGTTGCTGATCCGGAGAGGCCAGGCCGCTATATTCTTGGCATCGAATGTGATGGCGCAGAATATCATTCATCGCGCTCGGCCCGAGATCGAGACCGGCTACGGCAGTCTGTTCTGGAAGACCATGGTTGGATAATCCATCGCATCTGGAACGCTGACTGGTTTCAGAGGCCACGCGAGCAGCTGGAGCGAACCATATTAGCGATTGAGGCTGCGAGAAAAGAGCTCGATGAGCGGGCCGAATTGGGGGTCCAGAGAAATCGTGCTGTAGCCGTGCAGGTTGTTACGGTCGACAGAGGCAACGTGACGGAAATCGGTCTCGAAAGCACAAAGGGATCCGAGATACCCAATCGAGCCTACGAAGAGGCCGAACTAAACCGACCGGGATCGTTCGAACTCCACGAGACGCCCAGCGGAATCATGGCCGGACTGGTCGAGCAGGTGGTGGCTATAGAAACACCAATCCATGTCGACGAAATAGTTTCGCGTATTCGGGGCGCGTGGGGTCTGCAGCGGGCCGGTGGCAGGATTCAGGATGCAATCGAGCGAGGGGTAGGCATAGCGCAGAGAGGTGGTGCAGTAGCCCGTCGAGGCAGCTTCTGCTTCAAGCCAGGTGCTCCTGTTCGTCTCAGGGATCGCAGCGGCGTCGTGTCCGCTGGATTGCGCAAGCCCGAAATGATTGCGCAGGACGAAGTCGCCCAAGGCGCCATGGAAGTCGTGAAATCCAACCTCGGTGCGACGGAGGAAGAAATCGCAATAACCGTTGCGAGAATGCTGGGCTTCAAAGCCACAAGTGCACAATTGCGGCAGTTGATTTCAGCTGGGGTCGCCGATTTGATTGCCAAGGGCTTGCTGCGGCCCCAAGACGGTTTGTTGGTGGCCGGCGAGTCCGCGAGCGAGGCATTAGCTGAAGTGTGACCGGGCATTGTAGAGCCCTCGTTGCAATCTCTGTTGAAGCTCGGAACACCTCTTTTGCTGGCGGAGGCTGAATGGCATTTCGATTCGTACACACGGCCGATATTCATCTCGACTCGCCGCTGCGTTCGCTCGCGATGCGTAATCCCGATCTTGCCGGGCTCGTGGGCGACGCCAGCCGCCAGGCATTCGTTTCGATAGTGGATCTCTGCCTAGAGGAACGCGTGGATGCGTTGGTAATAGCCGGCGACCTATACGATGGTGATCAAACCTCGATGAAGACGGCGCGGTTCCTGGCAGCGCAGATGACACGCCTGCACCAGGCCGGCATCAGGGTTTTCAAGATCCGCGGCAATCATGACGCCCTGTCGCGGATTTCCAAACAGCTGGTGTTTCCTGACACCGTGACCATTTTTGACGGTCGTGCTCAGTCGGTATTGCAGACAGCCGGCGGTGTGGACGTCGTTTTCCATGGTTTGAGCTTTGCGAACCCTAAGGCGCCGGACAGCCTGCTGCCCAAATATCCGGCTGCTCGCGAAGGAGCCGTCAATATTGGCATCATGCATACCAGTCTGGCCGGATCGCCCGGTCACGACGTTTACGCGCCCTGCAGCATCGCTGACCTGCACGCCCACGGTTTCGACTATTGGGGGCTTGGCCACATTCATCTTCGCCAAGTCCATTCCGGCGCAAGCACGGTGGTGATGCCGGGAATACCGCAGGGGAGGGACATTAACGAGGCCAGTGAGAAATCAGTTTCCCTAGTAACGGTGCGCGACGACCGTTCGGTGGAGGTCGAGGAAAGGCTGACCAGCGTTGCGCAGTTCGAGCGGGTCAGCGTCGACCTTACCGGAGCAGTTGAGTGGCCGGAAGCCGTCGCGCGTGTTCGCTACGCACTCGAAGAGATGCGGGCCACCGTCCGCTCGCGTCATGCTGTGGCCCGCGTTGGCCTAACAGGAACATCACCATTCTTATGGGCGCTGATCCGCGACAGAGATCTCCTTCTTGCCGAAGCCGAACAGGCTGCGGAACAGCTAGGCCATACGTGGGTGGAGAAGCTCGAGCTTGACCTCGCGCCACCTCGGGCGGAGACGGCCGAGGATACTGCTGATCCGATTTTCGAACTCGAGCAATCCATGCGCGCCGATGCCACCTCGGATGCCTTCCGCGCCGAGGCGAGGGCGTTCGTCCAAAGGATGGTCGCCGACCTTCCGGCCGACGGACGGGATTTTGCTGGGAAGGACGAAGCCGGGCTGGAACGGTTCCTCGATCAGGTGCTTTCCAAGGGCGCAGACTTGGTGACTTCCCGCCTTAAGTCCGGTGGATCGTCATGAGGCTGCAGCGCCTTGACCTCATTCGCTATGGAAAGTTCACCGATGGTACGATCGACTTCGGACCCAAACCGGAATCCGGACCTGATCTGCATATCGTGTTTGGCCTGAATGAGGCCGGCAAATCGACAGCGCTTTCCGCCTATCTAGATTTGCTGTTCGGCATCGAGGAACGGAGCCGCTACAACTTCCTGCATGAGTACAGCGCCATGCGCATCGGTGGGGTGCTGGAACTGGCCGGCTCCGAGCACACGTTCACGCGTACGAAACAGCGTACTAATTCGCTATTGAACGCGACGGGCCAATCGGTGAGCGAGGTGGCGATCACGGCGCATCTCGCCGGACTGTCGCGTGACGCTTACACGACTATGTTTTCACTCGATGACGAGACGCTGGAAGCCGGCGGAAAATCGATCCTGGAGTCGCGGGGCGACCTCGGCAAGCTCCTCTTCACGGCCAGCGCCGGTCTTGGGAACGCAAGCGATACGTTGAACGCCCTCGAGGCCGAAGCAGACGCGCTGTATCGGAAGCAGGCGCATGGCACCGAACTGGCGCTGCTGAAGAAGCGCCTTGTTGACGTGAAGTCGCGCAGGGATGCGATCGACACACTTGCATCGACCTATGAGGGGCTGGAGGCCGAACGTCTCGATGCATCGCAGCAGTACGGCCGAACCATCAGCGATCGGGCGGTGCTGGTGGCCAGGCTGGATACCATTGCTCGTTACGTACGTGCTGCGCCGATGCTGGCGGATATGCGCCGCAAGATTGCCCGGCTGGATCAGCTGCCGGACATCACCTCCCCAGCCCGGACATGGACGGGAAGTGTCACCGAACTGATCGATGACGATGCCAGCCTCAGAACGCGACTGTCCGCAAACATCGATGAGGTCGAGCGGCTGTCGGCAAAAGTCACTGCGGTCGACGAGGACGAACGGATCCTGTCGATTTCCGAACGCATTCGCAGCCTGGCGGAGGGCAAGGTGCGCCATACCGCGGCTGGCTTTGACTTGCCCACTCGCAGGATGGGGCTGCAAATCCTCAACAACACCGTGGCAAGCTGCCTTGCCGCGTTGGGCCGGTCTTCCGAGCCGGATCCTGCCGCACTGCTTCTGCCTGCCGTCACAGTTGGCGTCGTTCGCGCTATGGTCGAGCAGAGGTCCGGTATTGCTACGGGGGCGCGCGCCGCCCGCGACGAGGCGGCGGCAGCACTCGATGCGTTGCAGGTGGCAAGGCAGCGGGTCGGCGAGGAAAGGGCCGTGCCCGAACCCGCCAGGGCAAGGCTGGGCTCGGCTTTGTCGAAAGCGCGAGCAAGCGGACACAAGGCAGAGATCAAGACGGCTCGCGAGGCGGGAGATGCGGGAACAATCCGATGGAAGGCATTGCTGGCTCGCTTGCGTCCATGGAACGGAGATGCCCTCGCTCTCGCCAACGTTGCGGTTCCGAGCGCCGGGCAGATTGCCGCCTGGAAGACAGTAGCGTCAGTACTGGCAAGGAACACCGCGGTACTTGCCGAACGCCTCGCCGAATACGAGGGCAACCATGCAATGCTCGCCGCACGATTGGATGCCCTTCGAGCCTCGGTCGACGTTGTCGACGATGAAGCGGCTGCCGCCATCCGCCGTCTCCGCGATGATGCGTGGGCAACGCACCGCGCAGTGTTGACTGGTGACACCGCTGACGATTTCGCCGTGGCACTGACGCGCGATGACGTTGCCAGCGCAGGCCGGCTGGCCGGCGCGGCGGATCTGGCCGAGATCCGGGCAATGACGCGTGCCCTGGCCGAGGCCACTGCCAACCTGTCACGAAACGGCATCCAAAGCCAACAGCTCGTCAAGGATGCGGATACCCAATTGTTGGAAATCCGTGTGGCCGCCAGCGACCTCCTCGGAGAAGCCCTGGAACCTTCGTCTGAGCGCCTGATCGAAAGGATCGAGGATCAGATCGAGGCGCGCAGCGATGCGCTCGCTGCCTGGGAGCAGATCGAACTTGCTCGCTTGAAAGCCGAGCGAGCCGCTGACGCCGGCGAGCAGATACACTTGGAAATGAGAGCGGCGCTGGAAAGCGTCGGCATAGTATCAGAGCCCGGCGACACCCTCGAAGCAATCATGGCCATCGCGGAGCTGTTTCTGGACCGGCAGCGCAAGGTGGACGCCGAGTATGCCGAGGCGCTCAGAATGGTGAGTTCCAAAGAAGAGGATCTAGCTGCCCGACGGGTTGCGGTAGGGGTGGCGGAGCGTCGCGAGGAGGAATGGCTGGCCGGCATTACCGAAGCGCTCAAGGGAACGTGGCTCGAAAGCGGTCTGTCCGCGTCAGGCGTTGGCGCTGTGCTCGATCAATTGGCCGAACTGTCAAGAAGCCTGCAGGAACGGGAGGATCTGCAGCTGCGTATCGACAAGATGGAGGCCGACAGGGCCAATTTTCTGGTCGAGGTCATCGCCGTTGCGGTCGAAGCCGACGAGCCGACGAAGGATGGCGAGCCGGAGCAGTTGGCCACCCGCCTTGCCGAGCGCCTGGAGCGTGCCGAGCGGACACGTGAAACGAAGGCAAGCCTCGGAAACGAGCTGAAGCGCCTCAAGGAGGCGCGCGAAATCCTCGACACCGAGATTTCGGCACACGAACGCCGCAAGAATGAAGTGCTGGGCGTCTTTGGCGTCGCCACTCTGTCCGAGGTAGTCGAACGCGACGAGCTGCTGCGTGAGCGCGATGGCTTGCGCACTACCGTCGCCGAACTTGAGGAGCGGATAGTGGCGGAACTCGCAGTCGATGGATTCGACCAGGCACGCTCGATCCTGGACGCGATCGATTTCGACAGCCTCGCGGTCGAGAAGGCTGAGGGCGAGCAGCGGCTTCGCCAGTTCGATGAAATCATCCAGCAACAGCTGATCCGACAGACCCGCGCGGCAGACAAGTTGGACGCCATCGGCGGTGACAGCGCGGTTGCCCGCCTGGATGCCGAACGGCGCACAACCCTGTTGGAAATCGAGGAGAAGGCCGTTCGCTACATTGAGCTGAAGCTTGGTATCATGTCGGCTGGAAATGCTTTGCGGATCTACCGTGAGAACCACCGTTCGGGGATGATGGCGCGTGCATCAGACGCATTCAAGCTAATGACCCGTGGGCAGTATTCAGGCCTTACAACCCAGCCCGTCAAAGGCGAGGAGGTTCTCATCGCGGTGCAGCGCGACGGGCAATCCAAGCTCGCTGAAGCGCTTTCGAAGGGCGCGCGCTTTCAGCTCTACCTAGCACTGAGGCTCGCCGGTTATTACGAGTTCGCCCAATTCCGGCCCTCGGTTCCCTTCATCGCCGACGACATCATGGAAACCTTTGACCATATTCGCTCGGAGGAAGTTTTTAGATTGTTTGGGGAGATGGCGAACACAGGTCAGGTCATCTATCTCACGCACCACAAGCACCTATGTGAAATCGCCAAGGCTGTTGTGCCACAATCTACCATTCACCAGCTGGATTAGGCTCGATTAGAATTCGCGTCAAAACGGTTCAACTAACCAACTGGTCTGACTTAGGAACCTTCGATCGAATCCGTCATGACGTCCCATAGCGGCTGAGAAATGCCTATTTTGTTCTGCAATGTTGCGTGGATGAACGACTACGCCGGGCGGAGCGCGGATGCCCGCCTCTCGGTGGCGGGGCATTTCGAGTAAGCAGGGTTATTGCGCCGAAGAATGCAACTTGGTTGCAGCCAATGACGGGTACGTTTACGTCGCTTCGAGACGATTAAGGGCGAATTGGATCGGCAGGTGCGCCCACAATATGGGTTCAGTTCAAGGGGCGTAACCCGCCCAGCACTACAAGGATAAGATCAGGTCGTTCAAGGCTAGGACGCTCGCCGAAAATGCATTCGTGCTGCCCCGGAGGGATAGGCACCGGTCAAAGGGTGGAGTGGCCAGGCAACCTGATGGTATGCGAACGATACGACAGATCGATCCGCCAGAGCATTCGTCAAGAGAGTAAAGGCATTATCGAAGGAGCCAGTCGCTCCTGTCGGGGCATCGCCCGCAAGCGGAGGATCGCGCCGCGCCGTGCATGCGATTGGACCTCTCGTCCCGCTGCGCTGCTGAGATCTCTCCTGTCAGGCGGTCTAGGTTCCGCGCTTCGGGCCGAGCAGGAAAACTATGAGGGCAGCGACGAACGTGGCAACAGCACTGTAGGCAATGGCGCTGGCGATCCCCGCATTCTCCACCAATAGCCCGCCGAAAATCGCGCCGGCTGCGATTGCCACTTGGAATGCTACGACCATCAGCACACCGGCGCTTTCGGCCTGCTCGGGAACGGCCCGCCGCACCATCCACGTCTGTAATCCCACCGGCACCGCGCCGAAGGCAAAGCCCCACGCGCCAACCGCAATCCCCGAGGCGAAGGCCGATGCTCCCGCCGTCAGTAGCGAAACAGCCGCTATCCCTATGAGCAGCGGTGCAAGGGCCGCGACTGCCTTGAGACTGTACTCGGCCAGAAGCCCGCCGGCCAAATTGCCGAAGAATCCGCCGATGCCAAAAGCAAGCAACACAAGCGAGATCGTCTCGACGTCAAGCGCGGGAATCTTTTCGAGGAAGGCGCGGATATAGGTGATCCCGGCGAAGTGGCCGGAAGCGACCAGCAGGATGACAAAAAGCGCAACCTTGACCATCGGAATCTTTGCCACATCCAGCAGGCTGCGGACGCTAGTCACTCCAATCGGAGGCAGTCTCGGAATGGTTATGAGCTGCACGAGCAGTGTAGCGACGCCGCCGGCTGCGGCGAGCATGAAGGCGCTTCGCCATCCCCAGATATCGCCGACATAAGCGCCGATTGGAGCTGCGCAGACGGTAGCTACGGAAACGCCGGTGAGGATGGTCGACATAGCGCGAGGCAGGAGGTGGCTTGGAACGAGCCGCATCGCCAGTGCTGCCGACATCGACCAGAAGCCTCCGAGCGCTATGCCGAGCACGACGCGTGCAGTCAGGAGAACCGCCAGCGACCACGCGCCGGCCGCCAGAACGTCCGACAGGATCAGCAGGACCGTCATGGTCCACATGACGGTCCTGCGGTCCAGGCGCTTTGTGATGATGGCCACCGTCGGCGCCGAGATCGCCCCGACGATAGCTGTCGCCGTCATCGCCTGTCCAGCCGCTCCCTCGCTGATACCGAGATCATGCGCGAGGGGCGTGAGCAGGCTGACAGGCAGAAACTCTGCCGTGACCAGCCCGAAGGTGCCCAAGGAAAGCGAAATGATGGCACCCCATGCGGGACCAGACGGTGGGACAGGCTTTTCTGGGTCGTGCAGAACAGCGTTCATGACGCCTGCTGCGGATCGGGTCATGAACGAAGTCTCCACTTTGATGCAATGCAACGTGATGTAGGCTGCCTTGACCCAAATCTAAAAACACAAGCGCATTTCCCGGCGGCGTTGCACTGAGGAGGGGATGTTCATTGCTTCGCGATACTTTGTGACGGTGCGGCGCGCAACATCAATGCCGGTTTCCTTCAGCCGGACAGCGATGTCCTCGTCGGAAAGCACGTCGCCGGGAGATTCTGCGGCAATGATCGCTTTGATCCGATGCCGGACAGCTTCGGCGGAGTGCGCATCGCCGCCTTGGCAGGACGCGATCGCGACGGTGAAAAAATACTTCAGTTCAAAAACTCCGCGCGGGGTAAGCATGTACTTGTTCGAGGTCACCCGGCTTACCGTCGACTCGTGCACGCCGATCGCGTCAGCGACGGTTCTAAGATTGAGAGGCCGCAGGTGGGCGACGCCATGTTCCAAAAAGGCATCCTGCTGACGCACGATTTCAGCCGCAACCTTAACAATCGTCTTGGCGCGCTGATCGAGGCTGCGGATTAGCCAGTTCGCGTTTTGCAAGCATTCTTCGAGAAATGCTTGATCTTTCGAATTTTGGGCAGTCTGACGCGTGACTTCGGCATAGTAGGTTTGGTTGATCAGCAGCTTCGGCAGCGTGGCGGGATCAAGTTCGATCTGCCACCCGCCTTGCGGCGAGGGTGTGACCAAGACGTCGGGTATGATTGATTCAGAGGCACCGGATTCGAATCTGTTCCCAGGCTTTGGATCGAGCGCACGAACCTCATGCATCATGTCGAGAAGGTCTTCTTCATCGACGCCGCAATGCTGCTTCAGCGCCTCAAAATCGCGTCGCGCAAGCATTTCAAGATGGGCAACCAAAGCTGCCATTGCCGGGTCGAGCCGGTTTCGCTGGCGCAACTGAATCTCGAGGCATTCTCTGAGACTTCGCGCAAAAACTCCCGGTGGATCAAATTGTTGCAAGGTTCCGAGAACCCGTTCCACAACAGCCTCATGGACATTTAGGCTCTCGGCCAGCTCCAAAAGGTTTGCCCGAAGATAGCCAGTGTCTTCCAGATCGGCGGCAAGCTGGCCAGCGATCAGCCGCTCCTGTGGTGTGAACGCAGTGAGGGCGATCTGACGAGCGACATGGTCGTGCAATGTTTCGGCGAGGGTGGCAAACTCGTCGAGGGAAGGGCCATTGCCCGGCGGGTTGTTGGTCGTGTTGCGAAGTGATTTCCATTGCCCGAGCCGTTCAGGCGACCCTGCCCCGGTCAGTCCTTCAACGGCGTTTGCACCAGGGCCGAGAGGCTGATCCGCTCCCGAAATCGAAGCATCGTCAAAAGGCCCGCCATCGTTTGACGCAGATTCCAAGAGCGGGTTCTTCTCGATTTCCCGCTCCACGAACTGATGCAGTTCGGTATGCGCCAGTTGCAGTAAGCGAATCGACTCAATGAGTTGAGGCGATGCGACGATGGATTGCTTCTGGCGCTGAAACAGGCTTGCTGAAGATTGCATGGTGAGTGCGATAATCCTGTCGAGGAGCCTCTTGGGGCCTGCAATGGCGCCAGTGAGACGTTTTCTAGGTCATGCGGCGGCTTTCAGCGTTTCAAGGACGTTTTGCGGGGATGAGACGCCATACGGGTCGGCCTCGCAGTTGTCGGAGAAACCTTCCTCCTCGAACCAGTGCTCCACCACGCCATTGTTGATCAGGGCGGCGTAACGCCATGAGCGCATCCCGAATCCGAGATTGTCCTTGGCAACCAGCATGCCCATCTTGCGTGTGAACTCGCCTGAGCCATCGGGGATGAGCTCGACCTGCTTCAGGCCCAAGGACTTCCCCCACGCATTCATGACGAAGGCGTCGTTGACTGAGAGGCAGTAAATCGCGTCAATTCCCTCCTTCTCAAACTCATCATAGAGCTCTTCGAACTTGGGCAATTGGTAGGTCGAGCAGGTCGGCGTGAAGGCGCCAGGCAGCGAGAACAGGATGACGCGCTTGCCGGCAAAGTAGTCGTCAGATGTCTTTTCTTCCCAGCGATATGGATTTGGCCCCTCGACCGACTTATCGTGAACACGCGTGAGAAAGGTGACGAAGGGAACTTTCTTTTGAACTGTCATCAAGTTGCTCCTAAAGAAGAAAACTGCCGTTGAATTCTGGCATAGGCTGGCGCAATTCCGAGCAAAGGCTCGTATGCTCGGGCACGGAATGAGGGCCTCGGCGGCTCGCAACTTCCTTTCCATCCCGACGTATGGGAACGTCTTGGCGGCTGGTCTTGGCCACGCGAACGCAATCGATCTGAGCGAGCTGGAGACCGTCGAGCCGCTTGCTTTCCACGGCTATGGCGCCGGAAGCGGGATCGGTCACCCGCGATCGTGCCCGGGGAAAAGGGATAGCGGCCGGCAGTAGCCAATATCGCAAGCATGTGGCGACCTGAAATGTCACTTCACGCAGACTCGGGTCACTGGACTGGTTCAGCGTGTTGTCGATATGTGGCAGTGACCCGCCGGCCTTGGCTTGGGTGACCCTTTGACGGGGCCCTTGGGCACTCCCATGCTGAACAGAACCGGTAAACGGCATTTGCGCGAGCGGCCCGTGTTGGCGTGCCGGCATCGGACCAGCCATGCGCAAAGCGGCCACCGAGAACGGCCTTCCGGAGGAGACGATGTCCCGATGTTCAGCGGGAACGGGCACCGTCTCCTCAGGCCACTGTCTAGAGCTTCGCGCGTCGGGCATGGTGCAAGTCGCTTTCATCGTAATTTGATGGTGCTCTAACCAGGAGCAGCAAGCGGCGTGCCATTTCAAATAGAGGTGCTGTTGGACCGCCCCCTTCTTCTCGGAGGCCGTGTCTTAGAAGACCGGAGCGCGCTATGCCGCCTCGTCACATAGGCAACAACGATGCTGTATGGTGCGGATATTCGGCGCTTCAGCCCCGGCTGGGCAAAGAAGAACCGGAAGCCGAGCCGATGCACCACCTAAGGCTGGCGGGCACTCCAGTCGTAGCGTGTGCCGCTAGCGTTCATGGGTACCCAGCACGGCTATCGCGAACACGCGCCTCTCGCAGCAACATGAGCGCGCGCTCTTGGGCAAGCGCCTTGGCGCCGTGAGGATCGAATTCCGCAATCGTGTCTGTTTGCCGCCCTCTTATGTTCGAAACTGGACCAGAATGTCGCAGGCCCGACCTAAAGGTCGCCCGAGGCGTTCTGTCCGACACTGTTCCATCGCCTTTGTTGGCCCGCGACACCGGCTTATTTCGCCTAGTTCTTCTCTGGCCTCAGGCTAAGCCGCTGAGAAGCTGCTACGATTTTTTTCTGCTGCGGCCAAATTGGCACGAGATTTGAAGCACCTTCGTTGCGGGCCGGGAGCCGCCGACCGACTTTCATTTCGTGGATGACACGAATGGAACGAAGAAAGAAAAGCAAAATGTCAAATCTGCGTCGGATAGCGTCTATGGGCAGGGGGGCCTCGGCGAAAGCCCTTACCCAACAGCTCGCCGCCCTTGTCGACGCTTGCGCAGGAAATCTTGGCCGGCGGCGAGTCAAAGGCCCACCACACGGACTTTATCCTGACCTCGAAGGTACAGGATAATGTTCTGCATCTCGCCGCGCGATGTGCCTAGACAGTTCCGCGTTAGCCGATCTTGATAATCGGTCTGCCTCCGGACGACGTCGTCTACATGCCGTCTTAGGTCTTCGCTGCCGCAGCGTCCGCCGGTCACCTTCCGCCCTTCCATCGCTACCGAGTGAAGTGCCATCATGCCCGAACAACCTTTGCCGACGCTGCCGATGTGGCGGGTCGATCACATTGAGCCCTCGCCCGAGATGTTGGCGCTGCGGGCCAACGGTCCGATCCACCGCGTGCGCTTCCCGTCCGGGCACGAAGGCTGGTGGGTCACAGGCTATGACGAGGCCAAGGCGGTGTTGTCCGACGCGGCGTTCCGGCCCGCGGGAATGCCGCCGGCCGCATTCACCCCGGATTCGGTGATTCTCGGTTCGCCAGGATGGCTGGTCTCGCACGAGGGGGGCGAGCATACGCGGCTACGCACGATCGTGGCGCCGGCCTTCAGCAACGGCAGGGTGAAGCAGCTCGCGCAGCAGGTCGAGGCGATCGCCGCGCAGTTGTTTGAGACGCTGGCGGCCCAGGCCCAGCCCGCCGATCTGCGGCGCCACCTCTCCTTTCCGCTTCCAGCCATGGTCATTGGCGCGCTGATGGGCGTGCTCTACGAGGACCACGCCTTTTTCGCCGGGCTGTCCGACGAGGTGATGACGCACCAGCATGAAAGCGGCCCGCGAAGCGCGTCGCGCTTGGCCTGGGAAGAACTCCGCGCCTACATTCGCGGCAAGATGCGGGACAAGCGCCAGGATCCGGGCGACAACGTGCTGACGGATCTGCTCGCGGCGGTCGACCAGGGCAAGGCGACCGAGGAAGAGGCGATCGGCCTGGCGGCGGGCATGCTGGTGGCGGGGCACGAGAGCACCGTCGCGCAGATCGAATTCGGCCTGCTGGCCATGTTCCGCCATCCGCAACAGCGCGAACGCCTGATCGGCGATCCATCCCTGGTGGACAAGGCGGTAGAGGAAATCCTGCGCATGTACCCGCCGGGCGCCGGCTGGGACGGCATCATGCGATATCCGAGGACCGACGTGACCATTGCGGGCGTGCATGTTCCCGCGGACAGCAAGGTGCTGGTCGGCCTGCCGGCGACGTCGTTCGATCCGCGCCATTTCGACGACCCGGAAATCTTCGACATAGGACGTGACGAAAACCCGCACCTGGCGTTCTCCTACGGGCCGCACAACTGCGTCGGCGTGGCGCTGGCCAGGCTGGAACTCAAGGCGGTGTTCGGTTCGATCTTCCAGCGCTTTCCCGCGCTGCGCCTGGCCGTGGCGCCCGAAGAACTGAAGTTGCGCAAGGAGATCATCACTGGTGGGTTCGAGGAGTTCCCGGTGCTCTGGTGATGCTCGGATGCCACCAGGAATCGCGATGTTCTCGAATTGCCGGCGCGCCTGCCGCGCGCCGATCAGATCAGCCAGCCAACAGGTGACCAAGATGGACGTGCAAGAAACCACGGCAGCATGCCAGGACGCCTTCGCCGAACTGGCGTCGCCAGCGCGCATTCAGGACCCGTACCCATTCATGCGGTGGTTGCGCGAGCACGATCCGGTACATCGCGCGGCCTCGGGCCTCTTTCTGTTGAGCCGCCACGCCGACATCTACTGGGCGCTCAAGGCCACGGGCGATGCTTTTCGGGGGCCGGCGCCAGGCGAACTGGCGCGCTATTTCCCGCGTGCGGCGACCAGCCTGTCGCTAAGTCTGCTGGCGTCCACTTTAGCGATGAAGGAACCTCCAACGCATACGCGTCTGCGCCGGCTGATCTCGCGCGATTTCACCATGGGCCAGATCGACAAGCTGAGGCCGACCATCGCTCGCATCGTCGCAGCGCGCCTGGACGGCATGGCGCCCGCGCTGGAGCGCGGGGAGGCGGTGGACCTGCATCGGGAATTCGCGCTGGCCTTGCCCATGCTGGTTTTCGGTGAACTGTTCGGCATGCCCCCGGACGACATTCTCGCGCTCGTCACCGGCATCAGCGCCATTCTGGAAGGCCTGAGCCCGCACGCCAGCGATCCGCAGCTCGCCGCGGGGGACGAGGCCAGCGCCAGGGTGCAGGCCTACTTCGGCGACCTCATACAGCGCAAGCGCACCGATTCCCGCCACGACATCGTGTCAATGCTGGTCGGCGCACACGACGACGATGCCGAGACGCTGTCGGATGCGGAATTGATCAGCATGCTCTGGGGCATGCTGCTGGGCGGCTTCGCCACCACTGCTGCGGCCATCGGCCATGCTGTCCTGGCGATGCTGGCGTATCCCGAACAGCGGCACTGGCTGAAGGGAGATGCCGTGGGGGTGAAGGCATTCGTCGAAGAAGCCCTGCGCTACGACGCGCCCGCCATGTTCAGCTCCATTCCGCGTATCGCCCAGCGCGACATCGAAATGGGCGGCGTCGTGATCCCGAAGAACGCGGACGTGCGCGTGCTGATCGCGGCCGGCAATCGCGACCCGGACGCCTTCGCAGATCCCGATCGCTTCGATCCCGTGCGGTTCTGCGGCACCAGTCCTGGCATGTCGATCGACGGGAAGATCATGCTGACCTTCGGCCACGGCATCCACTTCTGCCTTGGTGCGCAGCTGGCCCGGGTGCAGTTGGCCGAAAGCCTGCCGCAGATCCAGGCGCGCTTCCCCACGCTGGCATTGGCCGAGCAGCCGACCCGGGAGCCCTCCGCGTTCCTTAGGACGTTCCGCGCGCTGCCGGTGCGGCTGCATGGGCAGGAGGGCTGAGATGCGCGTCGTGGTCGATCAGGATCTGTGCGGAACTACCGGACAGTGCGTGCTGACGCTGCCGGGCACCTTTCGCCAGCGCGAACCGGACGGCGTGGCCGAAGTGTGCGTGGCGACGGTCCCGCAGGCGCTGCATGACGCCGTGCGGCTTGCGGCCAACCAGTGCCCGGTCGCCGCCATTCGGGTGATCGAAAGCGACGCCGGCCATGACGAGCGCGCCAGCGCCGACCCTGCGCCTTCTCCGGCGCAGGCCGAGCGGCATGCCCCCGAAGAACAATGCAATTCAGGAGGCACGATGGGACGGTTTGAAGGCAAGGTGGCCGTGGTGACCGGCGCCGGCGCCGGCATCGGCAAGGCATGCGCTCTCGCCATCGCGCGCGGGGGCGGCAGAGTGGTGGTGGCCGACATTGATGGCTCGGCGGCCATCGCCTGCACCGCGCAGATCGCGGCCGATGCAGGCCACGCGCTGCCCATAGCCATGGATATCGCCGATGAACAGGCGGTGGCAGCACTGTTCGAGACGGCGGAGCGGCACTTCGGGGGGGTCGACCTGCTGGTTAACAATGCGAGCGCCATGCATCTGACCCCGCGCGACTGCGCGATCCTCGACCTGGACCTGGCAGTCTGGGACCAGACCATGGCGACCAATCTGCGCGGCACGCTGCTCTGCTGCCGGCAGGCCATCCCACGGATGATCGCCCGCGGCGGTGGCGCGATCGTCAACATGTCGTCGTGCCAAGGGCTCAGCGGTGACACGGCGCAGACGTCCTATGGCGCGTCGAAGGCGGCGATGAACATGCTCTCGGCTTCGCTCGCCACCCAGTACGGTCATGCGCAGATTCGCTGCAACGCGGTTGCGCCGGGTCTTATCATGACCGAGCGTCTCCTCGCCAAGCTGGACGAGTGCATGCAACGGCATCTGCGCCGGCACCAGCTCCTGCAGCGCGTCGGCCGCCCCGAGGACGTGGCCGCGCTCGTGGCGTTCCTGCTCTCCGCCGATGCTGCGTTCATCACCGGCCAGGTCGTGTGCATCGATGGCGGCATGCTGGCGCATGTGCCGACATACGCGGACGGTGGCAACAGCTGCGCCGCGCGCCCTGCCGGCGATACCGAATCGGCGACGGCGGCGCGCTGCTGATGGACATACTGCTCAACCCACTCAACCGTCGGCACCGGCTGCGATCCGACATCCCGGTCATGCCCGGCGCTTTCCCCCTGGTCGGGCATCTTCCCGCCATTGTCTGCGACCTGCCGCGCCTGCTGCAACGCGCAGAACGGACGCTGGGCAGCCACTTCTGGCTGGATTTCGGCCCTGCCGGACATCTGATGACCTGTGTGGATCCGGACGCATTCTCTCTGCTCAAGCACAAGGACGTGTCCTCGGCGCTGATCGAAGAGATCGCGCCCGAATTGCTTGGCGGAACGTTGGTTGCCCTGGACGGCGGCGCTCACCGGCAGGCTCGCGATGCCATCAAGACAGCGTTCTTGCCCAAGGGGCTGACCCAGGCCGGGATCGGCGACCTGTTCGCGCCGGTCATCCAGGCGCGGGTGCAGGCGTGGCGCGCCTGCGGCGAGGTAACTATCCTGCGCGAGACCGGCGACCTGATGCTGAAGCTCATCTTCAGCCTCATGGGAATCCCCGCGCAGGACCTGCCGGGATGGCATCGCAAGTACCGGCAATTGCTGCAGTTGATCATCGCGCCACCGGTCGACCTGCCCGGATTGCCTTTGCGGCGCGGCCGCTCCGCCCGCGACTGGATCGACGCGCAGTTGCGCCGGTTCGTCCGCGATGCGCGCGCGCATGCCGCGCGCACCGGGTTCATCAACGACATGGTGAGCGCTTTTGACAGCAGCGACGGTCCGCTCTCCGATGACGTCCTGGTCGCGAATATTCGCTTGCTGCTGCTTGCCGGTCACGACACCACTGCCTCGACGATGGCCTGGATCGTGATCGAGCTGGCGCGGCAGCCTGTGCTGTGGGACGCCCTGGTCGAGGAGGCGCAACGCGTGGGCGCGGTGCCGACCCGGCACGCGGACCTGGCGCAGTGTCCGGTCGCCGAGGCGCTGTTCCGCGAGACACTGCGCCTGCATCCGGCGACCACGCTCCTGCCGCGTCGCGCGCTTCAGGAATTGCAACTCGGCCAACGGCGTATTCCCGCGGGCACCCACCTATGCATCCCGCTGCTGCATTTCTCGACCTCGGCGCTGCTACACGAGGCGCCTGATCAGTTCCGCCTGGCGCGGTGGCTGATACGCACAGAACCGATCCGGCCCGTGGACATGCTGCAGTTCGGTACCGGCCCACACGTCTGCATCGGCTACCACCTGGTATGGCTGGAAATGGTGCAGTTCTGCATCGCCTTGGCGCTGACCATGCACAAGGCCGGGGTGCGGCCGCAGTTGCTGAGCGACGTCGAAAAAGGCCGGCGCTATTACCCGACCGCACATCCGTCCATGGCAATCCGCATAGGCTTCTCATGAGCTGGCGTCGCACGCCCTGTGTGGCAAGGCAGCGGCGCTGGCGGGGCGCGGCATTGCTGCACTCGGCGCACGCACTCGTGTGACGACTTGCGCTCGCCGTGGCCGTCTCAGCTACAAGGACATGAACAACATGCAAACCGGTTCCACAATACACGACGACCGAACTGGCGTTTCCGCATTCGGCGGGTTGGGCGCGCAGGCGCGTGGCGCATCCGGCGGGCTGGTCCCGGAGATCTGGATGCAGGACGGCGCAAAGCGGGTCGAACAGGCGCTGGCGCGTCTGCTCTGCGCCGAAGACGACGGTAAGACAGAGCTGATGGCAGCCATGCGCTACGCCACCTTGCATGGCGGGAAGCGCACCAGAGCCTTGCTCTGTCTGGCTGCCGGCGCACTGGCGGGCACGCCGGCGCACATGCTCGACGACGTCGGCGCCGCCATCGAGATGATGCACGCCTGTACCCTGGTCCACGACGACCTGCCCGCGATGGACGACGACGTGCTTCGCCGCGGCCTTCCGACCGTGCACGTAAAGTTCGGCGAAGCCACTGCGATCCTGGTCGGCGATGCGCTGCAGGCCCACGCCTTCCTGACGCTGGCGAGCCTGGATGCGCCGGGCGACAATCGTATAGCGCTCGTGCGCGAACTGGCGCATGCGGTGTCCGCCGAGGGTGCCGCAGGCGGGCAGGCCATGGATCTGTCGCTGGTCGGAAAGCACGCCGGGCTGGACAGGGTCCTGGGGATGCACCGGATGAAAACCGGAGCGCTAGTGCGCGCGTCGGTTCGCATGGGCGCGCTATACTCCATCGCGGAGGATGCCGCGCACTCTGCGCTGTACAGTGCGCTCGATCGCTACACCGCATGTTATGGCCTGGCGTTGCAGGTGGCCGACGACATTCTCGACGCGACGGCGGATACCGCGACTCTTGGCAAGACCCCCGGCAAGGACGCGGCGGCGCAGAAGCCGACCTGCGCGTCGATCATGGGGCTGCAGGCTGCGCGCCAGTTCGCCCTGTACTTGTTGCACGAGGCCGGGGAGGCCATCGCCCCTCTGGGGCCGCGTGCGGAAGGGTTGGCGCAGATGCTGCAGCGGGCCAACGTCTATCTGTCCGCGCCATACGCATGAGCGCGCCCATCCGTAAGGACTCGCCCCTGTGCTGGTGCGATCGGCCGGCGGGCGCTGCATGCTGCACTGTGCCCGCGTCGGCGGCGGCGTGCGCGACGTCTGCCCGTTTCTGTTCTCGTTAGCCCTCTGCAGAAGGAACATCCCGCGTGAACGCGCTGTCCGAACAGATCCTTTCCGAATTGCGTCACCTGCTGAGCGAGATGAGCGACGGCGGCAGCGTCGGTCCGTCCGTATACGACACGGCGCGAGCTCTGCAGTTCGACGGCAACGTCACCGGTCGGCACGACGCATACGCGTGGCTCTTCGCGCAGCAACAGGCCGATGGCGGATGGGGAGGTGCGGACTTCCCGCTGTTTCGCCATGCGCCCACCTGGGCGGCGCTGCTGGCATTGCAGCGTGCCGATCCTCTTCCCGGCGCCGCCGACGCAGTCCAGGCTGCAATCCGGTTCCTCGAGCGCCAGCCCGATCCCTACGCGCATGCGGTGCCGGAAGACGCGCCCATCGGCGCGGAGCTGATCCTGCCGCAGTTGTGCGACGAGGCCGCATCCTTGCTGGGCGCCTTGGCGTTTCCGCGCCACCCGGCGCTGTTGCCGTTGCGGCAAGCACGCCTGGTCAAGCTGGGGGCTGTGGCGACCTTGCCGAGCGGCCATCCGTTGCTGCACTCCTGGGAAGCCTGGGGCGCGTCGCCGGCCACCGCATGCCCGGACGACGACGGCAGCATCGGCATCAGTCCGGCGGCCACCGCCGCGTGGCGTGCGCACGCCGTGACACAGGGAAGAACGCCGCAGGTCGGGCGCACCGACGGGTATCTGCAGGCGGCATCGCGGGCAACGCGCACCGGCATCGAAGGTGTCGTTCCCAACGTCTGGCCGATCAATGTGTTCGAGCCATGCTGGTCGCTGTACACCCTGCATCTGGCCGGTCTGTTCGCGCATCCCGCGCTCGCCGAGGCGGTGCAAGTGATCATCGCGCAGCTCGAAGCCCGCCTCGGCGTGCGCGGTCTGGGCCCGGCCTTGCACTTCGCGGCCGATGCGGACGACACCGCCGTTGCGTTGTGCGTCCTTCGCCTTGCAGGCCGCGACCCGGCGGTCGATGCATTGCGCCATTTCGAAACCGGCGAGCTGTTCGTCACCTTCCCCGGCGAGCGCAATGCCTCGGTGTCGACCAACATCCATGCCCTGCATGCGTTGCGAATGTTGGGAAAACCCGCCGCCGGCACCAGCGCCTACGTCGAGGCCAATCGCAACCCGCACGGTCTATGGGACAACGAAAAATGGCACGTTTCGTGGCTGTATCCCACCGCGCATGCGGTCGCTGCGTTGGCGCAAGGCAAGCCCCAGTGGCGCGACGAGCGCGCGCTGGCAGCGCTGCTGCAGACGCAGCGCGACGACGGCGGCTGGGGCGCCGGTCGCGCGTCCACATTCGAGGAAACCGCCTATGCGCTGTTCGCGTTGCACGTGATGGACGGGACCGAAGAGCCGGCAGGGCGACGGCGCATCGCGCAGGCGGTGGCGCGCGCGCTGAAGTGGATGCTCGGCCGCCACGCAGCGCACGCACTGCCCCAGACGCCGCTGTGGATCGGCAAGGAACTGTATTGCCCCACCCGGGTGGTGCGCGTGGCCGAACTCGCCGGGTTGTGGCTGGCGCTTCGTTGGGGGCGGCGCGTCTCGGCCGAGGGAGCAGGAGCCGGGCCATGATCCCGACCGATCGCGCGCTGCAGCAGGTGCTGGAGTGGGGGCGTTCCCTGACCGGGTTCGCCGACGAGCATGCCGTGGAAGCAGTCCGGGGCGGCCAGTACATCCTGCAGCCCATCCAGCCGAGCCTGCGCGACACCAGCGCCCGCACCGGCCGCGATCCGCTGGACGAAACGCTGATCGTGGCGTTCTATCGCGAACTGGCGCTGCTGTTCTGGCTGGACGATTGCAACGACCTTGACCTGATCGCGCCGGAGCAGCTCGCCGCGGTGGAGCAGGCGCTGGGGCAGGGCGTGCCGTGCGCGCTACCAGGATTCGAGGGCTGTGCTGTGCTGCGCGCTTCGCTCGCCGCGCTCGCCTACGATCGTCGCGACTATGCCCAGCTTCTCGAGGATACCCGGTGCTACTGCGCGGCGCTGCGCGCCGGACACGCGCAGGCGGCAGGGGCGGAGCGATGGTCCTACGCCGAGTACTTGCAGAACGGCGTGGACGCGATCGCCTACACGAACGTGTTCTGTTGCCTGTCGTTGCTGTGGGGGCTGGACATGGCGACCTTGCGCGCGTATCCGGCGTTTCGCCAGGTCCTGCGGCTCATCTCCGCGATAGGGCGCTTGCAGAACGATCTGCATGGACGCGAAAAGGATAGGTCGGCCGGCGAGGCCGACAACGCGGCGATCCTGCTGCTGCAGCGCTATCCGGCTATGCCTGTGGTGGAGTTCCTCAAGGACGAGCTGGCCGGCCACACACGCATGCTGCACCGGGTGATGGCGCAAGAACGCTTTCCCGCGCCGTGGGGACCGTTGATCGACGCCATGGCGGCCATCCGCGCGCAGTACTACGAGACCTCAACCAGCCGCTACCGCAGCGACGCTGCGGAGGGAGGCCAGCGTGCGCCGGCCTGAACGCGCGGGAAGCGCCGGCGTGCGCGCGCTCCCGTCGGTTCGATCCGACGCAACGCCGTCGCCCGATGGGGCGGATGGAGCGAGCATCAGCGACACCAACCTGAGCCGGCGCAAGGACGACCACCTGGACATCGTGCTGGATAGTCGAACGGCACGGGCCAACGCCGCCGGCTGGGAGTACATTCGCTTCGAACACTGCGCATTGCCCGAGTTGGACCTGACGCAGATCGACCTCAGCGCCTCGCTGCTGGGCAAGACCATGCGCGCGCCTCTGCTGATCAGCTCCATGACCGGCGGCATGCCACGCGCCGAGGCCATTAACCGGCATCTGAGCGAGGCAGCGCAAGCCTTGGGGATCGCCATGTGCGTCGGTTCGCAGCGCGTGAGCCTGCAATCCCGCAACTCCCAGGGGCTGACGCGCGCGCTGCGCCGCCTGGCTCCAGACGTTCCCTTGCTGGCCAATATCGGCGCCGCGCAACTGCGTGAGGCCGACGGCCTGGACCTCGCGCGCCGGGCGGTGGATGCACTGGAGGCCGATGGACTCATCGTCCATCTCAATCCGCTGCAGGAAGCGGTACAGCCGGAGGGCGACCGTGACTGGCGCGGCGTCCTGGCGCAGATCGCTCGCGCCGCACGCAGCGTGGGCGTGCCGATCGTGGCCAAGGAAGTGGGGTCGGGCCTGTCCGCCTCGGTGGCCTGTGCACTCGTCGAGACGGGCGTGGCGGTGATCGATGTCGCCGGCGCGGGCGGCACCAACTGGGCCGCAGTGGAGGGCGAGCGCGCCCGCGATGCCGCCGACCGCGCAGTGGCGATGGCGTTCGCCGATTGGGGGATTCCGACTCCGGCCAGCGTGCAGGCGGTACGTCGGGCGCTGCCAGCGGTGAAGCTGATCGCGTCGGGCGGGGTCAGCGACGGCGTCGACGTGGCCAAGGCTATCCGCCTGGGCGCGGACATCGCCGGGCAGGCAGCCGGCGTGCTGCGCGCGGCTACCCAATCCACCGAGGCCGTTGTCGCGCATTTCGAGATCGTCATCCGCCAGTTGGCCGTCGCCTGCTTCTGCACCGGCTCGGCTGATCTGGCGGCGTTGCGTCAGGCGCGCTTGTTGCCCTCGACGCATCTGCCCGCCGGTTGATGCCGGCGTAGCCCGCACGTGGCGGCGGGCGCCTAGCCTTGCCGAGTGAGAAGATCGCGGACCGCCGGGCCATTCGCGCTCGTCGCGGGGTTTTTCGGGTGCTGCTTCGTGATCAAGGAGGCGTTCCGCCATATGGACAGCCGCGAGTAAAGCGTATTCGACGGCTATCTCGATGCTCGATCAGGGTGACCGGTCACGCCGAAGATGAGTCCCTAAAAGCGTCGGAACACCAGCTGCGGCGGAGACCGGCAGGAGCAGATGGTGCAAATCCATTACAATGAAGGAGTGGCGATCCACATTGACCCCCAGTCAGCGCGGCCGGCCGTATGAACGAGAAGAGACGAGCGATTTCAGCTGCCGGACCGCCTTGATTTAACGTCCGATGATTTCGGAGCGCTGATCGGGCGTCCGTTTCGGACGGCGCCATCGTCGGGCGGCGCTAAATGCAGGATAATTGATCTCTTTTCGTATCATAAAGCTGATGCATGATACGCGAACAGATCATGACGTGTTGACTCGATCGCTGGATAAGGTACTCTGCCATATCATCTAGCATTGGAATGGATCGTTTACGTATCATATGGACTCTCAATCGGAAATTCTGCGCGAAATCGGTGGGTTTTTCAGGCAGGCGAGGCTGGCCGCTGCCATGACGCAGGAGCAGGTCGCTGATTTGGCGGGTATATCCCGTCCCCGATATCGCGACATCGAAAAGGGAGCCGCAGCCGCGCGTGCGACGACGCTCATGAATATCGCTCGCGCGCTCGGTCTGGAAATGATGCTGGTTCCGCAAGCCATGGTTCCGGCTGTCCAGGCTCTATTGCGTCCGCATGATGATGACGATCGACCCGCCTTTGTTTCTCAACCTGACGATGACGATCATGGCCCCAGTCTTTCGCGCACCTAAGACGATCCCGTCCCTGGACGTGCTCTTGAACGCAGTGAAGATCGGCACAATCGTCAGGACGCCGGGTGATTTCAATGCATTCAACTTCGATGAGGCCTACCGCGCGACGGGCGGCTTTCCGGTTCTCAGCCTGTCGTTCCGGGCAGCGACGGGAGGATTGCGGAAAGATCCGAAGCCTATGGCGGGCGCCTTGCCCGCTTTCTTCGCGAACCTCCTGCCGGAGGAGAAATTGCGCGAGGCGATGGAAAGGCACCACGAAGGCAATGTGCGGCCAGGCAATGATTTCGACCTTTTAGCGGCGCTGGGCGCCGATCTGCCGGGAGCCGTACGGGCGTTGCCCAGTGACGGCGCGATAGCGGTGTCACAGGATGCTTCAAAGGATAAGCCCAAGGCACGGTTCTCGCTTGCCGGCGTGCAGATGAAACTGTCGGTCATGAAGAACACTGGAAAAGGCGGCGGCCTTACCTTGCCGATGGACAACGAGCAGGGCCGGTACATTGCCAAGTTCCCTTCGACGGCCTTTCCGGGCGTTTCCGAGAACGAATTCGCCAACCTGGCGCTGGCAGCAGCAATCGGCATGGACGTTCCTGAATGCGAACTGGTCGAGAAGTCCGATTTTGAGGGCGTTCCCGAAGAATTCAACACGCTGTCGGAAGGCAAGGTCCTTCTCGTCAAACGCTTCGATCGCGGCGCCGATGGCGAGAGGATACACATCGAGGATTTCGCTCAGGTCTTCGGTGTCTACCCCCCGCGCAAATATGAGGGGGCTGCTTATCACGACATAGCCCTGGCTCTTGGCGTGGCCGTCTCGCCTAAGGCGGCTCTCGAGTTCGTCCGCCGCCTGGCACTGACCGTCATCACCGGCAATGGCGACATGCACCTGAAGAACTGGTCTTTGATCTATCCCGGTACCGGCGACAAGCCGGCGCTTGCACCAATCTACGACGTCCTGTCCACCGTGCCATATATTCCCGCCGACGCCATGGCGCTGTCGCTTGGAGGGGAGCGCTCGTTCAAGGCGCTAGCAGCACCGCGATGGAAAGCATTTGCGAACCGTGCAAGGCTTCCGGAGCCGGCAGTCCTGAAGGCAGTGGTCGAGACAGTCAAACTCGTCAACGAGTACTGGTGGCATCTGCCTGAGCGCGACCTTGTCGCAGCGAAAGTGCTCGAGCGGATCGACGAACATGTGAAGGCGATGACGCCGATACTGAACTCCTGCGCCGAGAAGTGAACCGAGTCCCTCGGGTTGATATAGCGGAACTATTCGCCCGTGGCCCCGGATGAGTGGCCGTGGATCGGTGGTATGCCAGGATCGCGCGCAAAGTCGGCGGAGTGTCCACTAGGACACGCGTTGAAAAGCACGTCAGCTCGCGGGCACAGAAGAGTTCGCAGCATCCCGCAGAGGGTGCGGTTCAAACGAATGCGGTGACTGAGGATCGCGATCCGACGCTTTGTGTCGCCAATGTCGCGTCCGCTACACGGGCTGTTTCGACGATCCTTTCTTGGAACTCGAGCTAAACCCCTGAAAAGCAACCATCAAATTATTCTTCGGTTCGATCAGCCAAATTGGCACGAGTCTTGAGATCCTTAGGTGCGAGGCGGCTACAGCTGCCCGACCGGCATTCATGTCGCGGCAGCCGCGATGAATGGAACGAAGGAAGGAAAGCTACATGTCAGGTTTGCGTCAGATCGCCTTTTACGGCAAGGGCGGCATCGGCAAGTCCACCACCTCCCAAAATACGCTCGCCGCCCTTGTCGACCTCGGGCAGAGAATCCTCATCGTCGGCTGCGACCCCAAAGCCGACTCCACCCGCCTGATCCTGAACGCGAAGGCGCAGGATACCGTCCTGCATCTCGCGGCAGAGGAAGGTTCGGTGGAAGACCTGGAACTCGCGGACGTGCTCAAGGTCGGGTACAAAGGCATCAAATGCGTGGAGTCGGGCGGACCCGAGCCGGGTGTCGGCTGCGCCGGCCGCGGCGTGATCACCTCGATCAACTTCCTCGAGGAGAACGGCGCCTATGACGACGTCGACTATGTCTCCTACGACGTGCTCGGGGATGTGGTGTGTGGCGGTTTCGCGATGCCGATCCGCGAGAACAAGGCCCAGGAAATCTATATCGTCATGTCCGGCGAGATGATGGCGCTCTACGCCGCCAACAACATCGCCAAGGGTATCCTGAAATACGCCCATTCGGGCGGCGTGCGGCTCGGCGGCCTGATCTGCAACGAGCGCCAAACCGATCGCGAGCTCGACCTCGCCGAAGCGCTGGCTTCCAGGCTCAATTCCAAGCTTATCCACTTCGTGCCGCGCGATAACATCGTCCAGCACGCCGAGCTCAGGAAGATGTCTGTCATTCAGTATGCGCCGGACTCCAAGCAGGCCGGGGAATACAGGGCGCTGGCCGAGAAGATTCACGGGAATTCGGGCCAGGGCACCATCCCGACCCCGATCACCATGGAGGAGCTCGAGGACATGCTGCTCGACTTCGGCATCATGAAGACCGACGAGCAGATGCTTGCCGAGCTTCAGGTCAAGGAAGCGGCCAAGACTGCCGCACAGTAGCGACTGCTGCCGACATGAGGCGCCGCCTTACCTGGTGCGCCTTTCAAAGAACGGCGCCTCGTCGGTGAGGCGTCACCCTGAACCTTGAAAGGGGTCCCATGAGCCTGGAATACGAGAATGACGGTGCCCTCCATGCGAAGCTTATCGAGGAGGTGCTGTCGCAATATCCTGACAAGTCGGCGAAGCGCCGCAAAAAGCACCTCAGCGTTGCAAAGAGCGGCGACGAGGCTGGCGAGGAAAGCGAGGTCCTTTCCGAATGCGATGTCAAATCGAACATCAAGTCCATCCCCGGCGTGATGACGATTCGCGGCTGCGCCTATGCCGGCTCGAAAGGCGTGGTGTGGGGTCCAGTCAAGGATATGGTCCATATCTCGCACGGCCCGGTCGGCTGCGGGCAATATTCCTGGTCTCAACGCCGAAACTACTACGTCGGCACGACCGGCATCGACACGTTCGTCACCATGCAGTTCACCTCCGATTTCCAGGAGAAGGACATTGTTTTCGGCGGCGACAAGAAGCTCGAACGGATCATCGACGAGATCGAGGAACTGTTTCCGCTGAACAAGGGCATGACTGTGCAATCCGAATGCCCGATCGGCCTGATTGGCGACGACACCGAAGCTGTGTCCCGCAACAAGGCCAAGGAGCACGAAAAGACAATCGTGCCGGTGCGCTGCGAGGGCTTCCGCGGCGTCTCGCAATCCCTCGGCCACCACATCGCCAACGACGCGATCCGCGACTGGGTGTTCGAGAAGAAGGAAGTGGAGTTCGAGGCCGGCCCGTACGATGTCAATGTGGTCGGCGACTACAATATCGGCGGCGACGCTTGGGCTTCGCGCATCCTGCTTGAGGAGATGGGCCTGCGCGTGGTCGGCAACTGGTCGGGCGACGCTACGCTGGCCGAAATAGAGCGGGCGCCAAAGGCGAAGCTAAATCTCATCCATTGCTACAGGTCGATGAACTACATCTGCCGGCACATGGAGGAAAAGTATGGCATCGCCTGGATGGAGTACAACTTCTTCGGCCCCTCCCAGACCGAAGCCTCTCTGCGCAAGATAGCCAAGCATTTCGGGCCGGAAATCGAGGCCAAGGCCGAGGTGGTCATCGCCAAATACCGGCCGTTGGTCGATGCCGTAATCGCCAGGTACCGGCCGCGCCTCGAAGGCAGGACGGTGATGCTCTATGTCGGCGGGCTGCGCCCCCGTCACGTCGTCACGGCATATGAGGACCTGGGCATGGTGATCGTCGGCACTGGCTACGAATTTGGCCATAACGACGACTATCAGCGCACTGGCCACTACGTGAAGAAGGGCACCCTGATCTATGACGACGTGACTGGTTACGAGCTGGAGAAGTTCATCGAGGGGATCCGTCCTGATCTCGTGGGCTCCGGCATCAAAGAAAAGTACCCGGTCCAGAAGATGGGCATACCGTTCCGTCAAATGCATTCCTGGGATTATTCCGGCCCGTATCACGGCTACGACGGCTTCGCCATCTTCGCCCGCGATATGGATCTGGCCATCAACAACCCGGTCTGGAACCTCTACGACGCCCCCTGGAAGAAAAAAGCCGAGCCGTCGGCGGCGATCGCAGCCGAATGAAACCCTGGCCTCCCGGAAACCGGGAGGCCGTGAACGCCTGTGGCCGCTTGTCCGCGGGCGACCTGAAACTTTCGACGTCCCTGTGCCGCCCTATGGCGGGCCAGATGCAAAGAGGTAACCGCCCATGCCGCAGTCGGCTGAAAAAGTTCTCGACCACGCGCCCCTGTTCCGCGAGCCGGAATACAGGCAGATGCTCGCCGAGAAGAGGCTGAATTTCGAATGTCCTCACCCGGACCAGATCGTTACCGACCAAGGCGAATTCACCAAGACGTGGGAATACCGCGAAAAGAACCTTGCTCGCGAAGCGCTTGTCGTGAACCCCGCCAAGGCCTGCCAGCCGCTCGGCGCGGTGTTCGCGGCCGCAGGCTTCGAGCGAACCATGTCCTTCGTCCACGGCAGCCAGGGCTGCGTGGCCTATTACCGCTCGCACCTGTCGCGCCATTTCAAGGAGCCTGCTTCGGCGGTTTCCTCCTCGATGACCGAGGACGCGGCAGTGTTCGGCGGCCTGAAGAACATGGTAGACGGGCTCGCCAACACGTACCAACTTTACGACCCAAAGATGATCGCCGTCTCGACCACTTGTATGGCGGAGGTCATTGGCGACGACCTGCACAGCTTCATCGAGAACGCCAAGGACGAAGGCTCGGTCCCGCGCGACTTCGACGTGCCCTTCGCCCACACGCCGGCCTTTGTCGGCAGCCATGTCGACGGCTATGACGTTGCGGTCAAGGGCATTTTGGAGCATTTCTGGAAGGGCGAGGAGCGAACGGAAGCCGAGGGAACCATCAACATCATTCCGGGCTTCGACGGCTTCTGTGTCGGCAACAACCGGGAACTCAAGCGCCTGCTCGATCTGATAGGCGTGTCCTATACTTTCATCCAAGACGCCTCTGACCAGTTCGACACGCCGTCCGACGGCGAATACCGCATGTATGACGGCGGCACGAAGATCGAAGACGTGAGGAAGGCACTCAACGCCGAGGCGACACTTTCGCTTCAGCATTACAACACCCGAAAAACACTGGAGTATTGCGAGGGGGTAGGGCAGGCGACTGCCTCGTTTCATTACCCGCTTGGAGTCCAGGCGACCGACGACTTGCTGATGGAGGTCTCCGCGATTTCCGGCAAGCAAATCCCCGAGGCAATCCGCCTGGAGCGCGGCCGACTTGTTGACGCCATGGCCGACAGCCAATCCTGGCTGCACGGTAAGAAATACGCCATTTACGGTGATCCGGACTTTGTCTACGCCATGGCCCGCTTCATCATGGAGACGGGCGGCGAGCCGACCCATTGCCTCGCCACCAACGGCACCTCGGCATGGGAAGCGGAGTTGAAGGCACTGCTTGCATCATCGCCCTTCGGCAACGGTGCTCAAGTCTGGGCGGGCAAGGACCTCTGGGCGATGCGCTCGCTGCTCTTCACCGAGCCGGTGGACCTGCTGATCGGCAACTCCTATGGCAAGTATCTGGAGCGCGACACGGGCACGCCGCTGATCCGGCTGACGTTTCCGATCTTCGACCGCCACCATCACCATCGGTTTGCGCTCATGGGCTATCAAGGCGGATTGCGCGTACTGACGACGATCCTCGACAAGATCTTCGACAAGCTCGATCGCGAGACAAGCGAGACGGGCGTGACGGACTACTCGTATGACCTCACCCGCTAAACATGACGGTCGGCTTTGGCCGGTCGTCTTCCCGAGGGACTTTGGAGACCGACGCAATGTCCTTGCTCAGAGCCAAAATCCAGGATGTCTTCAACGAGCCCGCCTGCGAGCAGAACCGCGGCAAGGATGCCAAGGCGCGCAAGGAGGGCTGTTCGAAGCCACTGACCCCCGGGGCGGCGGCCGGCGGCTGTGCCTTCGATGGCGCCAAGATCGTACTGCAGCCGATCACCGACGTCGCACACCTGGTCCATGGGCCGCTCGCCTGCGAGGGCAATTCCTGGGACAACCGCGGTGCGGCTTCGTCCGGGCCAACGCTGTGGCGCACGAGCTTCACGACCGACCTCACCGAACTCGATGTTGTGATGGGGCGGGGCGAGCGGAAGCTTTTCAAAGCGTTCCGCGAGATCAAGGAAGCGTATGGGCCGCCGGCGATCTTCGTCTATCCGACCTGCGTGACGGCGCTGATCGGCGACGACATTGAGGCCGTGTGCAAACGCGCGGCGGAAAAGTTCGGTCTACCGGTGGTGCCCGTCAATGCGCCGGGCTTCGTGGGCTCCAAGAATCTTGGCAACAAGCTTGCCGGCGAGGCGTTGCTCGAGCATGTCATCGGCACGGTGGAGCCCGACGAGGCCGGCCCTTACGACATCAACATCCTTGGCGAATTCAACCTCTCGGGCGAATTTTGGCTGGTGAAGCCGCTGCTGGATCGGCTCGGCATTCGGGTGCGCGCCTGCATTCCGGGCGACGCGCGTTACTTCGACATTGCCTGCGCGCACCGCGCCCGGGCGGCTATGGTGGTGTGCTCGACCGCGCTCATCAATCTGGCCCGCAAGATGGAGCAGCGCTGGGAGATCCCGTTCTTCGAGGGCTCCTTCTACGGCATCACCGACACCTCGGAAGCGCTCCGACAGATCTCTCAGCTGCTGGTGAAGAAGGGTGCCGATCCGGAGATCCTCGGCCGCACCGAGGCGTTGATTGCAGAGGAGGAGGCGATCGCTTGGAAGAAGCTCGCCGCCTACCGGCCGAGGCTCGAAGGCAAGCGCGTGCTGCTCAACACCGGCGGTGTGAAGTCCTGGTCGGTCGTCCATGCGCTGATGGAGATCGGCATCGAGATCGTCGGCACCTCTGTCAAGAAGTCGACCGTCGAAGACAAGGAACGCATCAAGCAGATCCTCAAGGACGACAACCACATGTTCGAGCAGATGGCGGCGCGCGAGCTTTACGCCATGCTCTCGGAACACAAGGCCGATATCATGCTGTCGGGCGGGCGCACGCAGTTCATCGCCCTGAAGGCCAAGACACCCTGGCTCGATATCAACCAGGAGCGCCAACATCCTTACGCCGGCTATCACGGCATGGTGGAACTCGTACGCCAGATCGACCTCGCTATTCATAACCCGATCTGGCGCCAGGTGCGGGAGCCGGCACCATGGGATTGCCAGCCTGCGGTGAGGGAGGAACGGCCGCGCACGAGAATCGAGACTGTGACCTTGCATGCTGTCCAGGAATTCTCCGGCACGACGGCCGGTGATTTCGGCGAGTGTTGAGAAGCCAATGGGCCGCATCGTTCCCCAGACCAAAGCGGCGGCGGTCAATCCGCTGAAGTCATCGCAGCCGCTGGGTGCCGCCTTGGCCTTTCTTGGCGTCGACGGCGCGATGCCGTTGTTCCACGGCAGCCAGGGGTGCACCAGCTTCGCGCTCGTGCTCTTCGTGCGACATTTCAAGGAAGCCATTCCCTTGCAGACAACCGCGATGGACGAGGTGGCAACGATCCTCGGCGGGGCAGACCATCTGGAAGAGGCGATCCTCAACCTCAAGGCCCGCACAAAGCCAACGCTGATCGGGGTTTGCACGACCGCGCTGGTGGAAACCCGGGGCGAAGACTGCGCAGGCGATATCGCCAATATCGGGCTGAAGCGCACCAAAGAACTCGCGGGTACGGAGGTGGTGCTGGCCAACACACCAGATTTCGATGGTGCGATCGAAGAGGGCTGGGCCAAAGCTGTCACCGCGATGATCGAAGGGATTACACGGCCCGGCGAGCAGGCGCGGCAATCGAAGAAAATCGTGATCCTGCCTGGCTGGAACCTCACTGTGGCTGACATCGAGCATTTGCGTGAGATGGTTGAGAGCTTTGGACTGAAACCGGTGATTTTGCCGGACGTCTCCGGCTCGCTCGACGGTACGGTGCCCGACCGTTGGGTCACGACCACCTATGGCGGCACCAGCGTCGAGGATATCCGCGAGCTAGGCACGGCCGAGCGATGCATTGTCATCGGTGAGCATATGCGCCGCCCGGCCGAGGTGCTGCAGAGGTTGACCGGGGTTTCTTACGTGCTGTTCCGATCGTTGACTGGATTGAGGGACGCCGACCGGTTCGTCTCGCTGTTGTCCGCAGTTTCGGGCGAGGCGGCGCCGGCTGGGGTGCGCCGTCGGCGGTCGCAGTTGCAGGACGCTTTGCTCGACGGACATTTCCACTTTGGAGGCAAGAAAATTGCGATCGCTGCTGAACCAGACCAACTCTACCAACTCGCGAGCTTCTTCATCGGCATGGGCTCCGAGATCGCGGCGGCGGTCACAACGGCCGCTATGTCGAAAATTCTGGAGGAAGTGCCGGCGCAGTCGGTTCAAATCGGCGATCTCGGCGATTTGGAAGCGCTTGGCGCCGGCGCTGATCTTCTCGTTACTCATTCCCACGGCCGCCAGGCGGCGCAGCGCCTCGGCATTCCGCTCATGCGGGTCGGCTTCCCGATCTTCGACCGGCTCGGGGCCCAGCACAAGCTCACAATCCTCTACCAGGGGACCCGCGACCTGATCTTCGAGGTTGCCAACATTTTCGAAGCCAACGGGCGAGCGCCGACGCCTGAGGCGCTTGATCCACTCCGTAAGCGAGAAATGCCAGATGAGCTCCGTCCGTCGCCTCTCGATCGTCACTGACGAGGTTCACGCACCGACGCCGGAACGCCAGGCGGGCGCATTGCGCGTGGCGATCGCCACGCAGGACATGAAGAACCTCAACGCCCATTTCGGATCGGCCAGGCGCTTTGCTGTCTACGACGTGATGCGCGAGGAGTGGAATCTCGTGGAAGCCGTGGCCTTCGATGACGTTTCCGACGAGAGCGGGAAGCATCGAACTGAGGGCGATGACCGCATCACCCCGAAGGTGGAGGCGCTGAAGGGCTGTCATCTCCTGTTTTGTCTGGCGATCGGCGGACCTTCGGCAGCCAAACTTGTTTCCGCAAAGATCCATCCGATCAAAGTGCCGCAGCCCCAGACCATCCAAGAGGTGCTGTTGCGCACGCAGATGATGCTCAGAACGTGTCCTCCCCCTTGGCTGCGCAAGGTGCTGGCGCAGGCAGGTGTCGCTGAACAGAAACCCTCCTTCGAGGACGAGGACTAAAATGAGGAGTGGGCGAAATGTTTGAAGCCGCTGTTAGCCCTGCCGCTACCGAGGACGAGGCGGCCCTTGCCACCCCGTTCGTCAAATGCCTCGTGCGGCTGATCCGTGCCAATGATTCCCACGGATCATGGGAAGGCAAATCGGACGCCGAGCTGCTGGGCGACTTCATCATCACCAGGGAACAGCGCCGTGCAATTCCAATCATCGGCGATCCCGATCCGGACGTGCTGTGGAGGCTCGATAAGTTCTACACCGCCGTCGGGCTTGCGATTGAGGAACGCTCCGGCCTGATGGCATCGCCGATGATGGAGATAAGCCACGAGGGCTTCGGGCGCGTGCTCTTCACGGCCGGGCGACTGGTCGTTGTGTCAAAGACCCTGCGCGACGTCCATCGGTTCGGCTTCGAGACGTTCTGGAAACTCGCCGCGGCCGGCACCCAACTGGCCGGCGATGCCACCGCAGCCATTGAGGCCTATCCCGAGGTGGCGCGGGCGTGATGGAACCGATTTTCGATAGAGGGGATCATGTCAGGCCTTGATGACATGCGATGGACAGCCCTCTCAATCGAGGCGGTCGAGGCTGACGGGTCCTTGGGGTAGCGCTGATGAAGCCTCTGGTCCTGATCTGTTCGCAAGATGCGCAGTTGTATCTGTTTCTCAGCCACATTCTGGGGGTAGACGGCTTCACCAGTGAGCCGGCAGACGGCGTGAAGGAAGCACTTGCATTGGCCGATCAACGGGAGCTCCAGGCGATCGTGCTGGACTGCGGGCCGGCAAGCGCGACAGGCTCCACAATCTGCGCCCGGTTGAAGCGGGAGCCCCGGACCGGCGGCCTGCCTGTCATTGCGCTGATCGCGCCCGGCGCCGAGAACCAGCACCTGGATCTCTTGAAGGCAGGTATTGACGAGAGCTTTATGCTGCCCTTCGCGCCGGCCAAGCTGCTTGACTGTCTACGCACAAAGCTGGCGCTGCCACAGCCGGGTTCAAACGGGATAAAAAACGGCAGCTGGCTCAGTTGCGGCAGCCTTGAGATGAAGCTCGATGCCCACCGGGTTCGAGGTAATGGCCACGACATCCATCTCGGACCTCTCGAATTCAACCTGCTGCGGCAATTTCTTGAGGCTCCCGGCAAGGTCTTCAGCCGAGACGAGCTGATCGACGCGGCCTGGCCGAACAATATCCATATCGGTGAACGCACTGTCGACGTCCATATCAGCCGGATCAGAAAGGCGCTGAAGGCGGCCTCGCCAGGTAGCGTCATTCGTACTGTCAGGTCTGCCGGCTACTCGCTCGAGAAGCCGGACGACTGAATAGCGAACGGATGGTGTGCCACTCTCCGTGTTCGTTGGAAGGCAAGTCTTGCGGTTCGAAACGCGCTACGGGCCCGACATCTCAGGGGGAAGCAGTCAGATGGCCTTCAAGAAAATACTCAGTGTAGCGGGAGCTGACCACTCCGACCAGGACGTCAGAACAGCTGCGAGCTTGTGCGCCGAAGTCGGCGCACATTTGTCCGTCCTGATCATGTCGCCTCCGCCTCTCGTTATGTCACCTCCGCCGCTAAGCGATGGCATCTCCGAGTGGCCTAGACAACGCGCGCACGCCATTGCCGCACTGGAAAAACGGTACAGGCAAATCGAGAGATTTTCACAGGACACGGCCAGTTGGGAAAAAACATCCAAGGAAATTCACAAACTGCTGAGAGCCACGTGGCGGTGTTATGATGTCGATATTGCCAACTGCGATCAGGCCAGCATCGGTGAGGCGATGCTCGGATGGAGCGGCGCCTGCAATCGCAATGGCGTTGCGCTACCACCTGAGCGACCGAAACGACAAGAAGCTCAAGCAAGGCTTGAGGCGGACGATGATGACGAGGCTGGCGGTAGCCAACGCGGTCATGCATCTGCTCGTCCCTATATGTCGAGACGTCGGTGGCCACGCTTCTGCGCCGACGGGAAGCGGGTGATGCGTGTCCAAGACCCGACAGTGGCGGAAAATATGTCGCGTCCAATACAACCGGCGATCTTGGGCGCCACAGAAATTTTTCAAAGCATAATCAAGCGTTTACAGCACGCTGAGCGCGTTGGCACGGCCTTTGCGAATTGAGATTCAGCAACACTGAGTGAAGGCTGACTGCACGCAGATGCGCAAGACGAACAATGCTCTCCCTTCGTTGAACCCTCGTGCCCCGTCTCAAAAGGGGAACAAGCTTGCGCATAAGGTCACGCAACCTTTGGCAACAGCTTTGGAGGGCAAGGTGATGTTGCGGATGGGGTCACCGGCTCCTTCGATCCAAGTGGAGGACTGGCTGCGTGGCGAGCCCCTTGCGGACTTCCAGCCCGGCAAAGTCTATATCGTCGAATTTTGGGCAACTTGGTGCGAACTATCTGCGGCGGAGATGCTCGAGCTGATGCAGCTACAGGAGAAATACAAGGACAGCGGACTTGAGGTCGTCGGGATCGCGGCTGATGAAGACGCTCCAACGGCCGTCGAGGCCCGGACCAAGTTGGACGCGTGGTTGGCCGAAAAGTGCCCGGATCTGAATCATCGGATTGGGTTCGACTTCACAGGCGAAATGAAGAAGCTTTGGAGGGAACCCAGCTTTTGCGTCGGGATTCCGACCTCGTTCGTAGTCGACCGAGACGGCTGCATCGCCTTTATCGGTCATCCGAGCCAACTCGGTGAGGTTTTGCCGAAAGTGTTCACCGGCAGCTGGCCCACCAGCAACAAAGCGAAAGCCGCCGATCAGCAGCGGATTGCCGCAAGCGAACCCCTGGCGCGCGGACAAGCGCTGAAGAAGCCGATCGATGACAGGTTCTGGGCGGCGGTGAAGCTGGAAGATTGGAAGACGGCGCTCTGGGCGATCGAAGAGGGCATCGCCTTGATGCCGGACGACCTCAATTTCCGCCTGGCTCATGCGCATCTGTTGCTTCACAAAATTCAAGACATGTGGACCGGCTTGCCCGTGATGCGCCAATTGGTTCGCGACGCGATCGACAAAAACTGCGAGGACTGGATGGTTTCGGGGCTAGACCAACTTTTCCATCCGGCCAATGACCATTCGCGCCTTCCCCCTGCTGAGCGCTTCGCGATGGGCAAGGAGCTGTCCGAACACATCCTGGCGCTGAATCCGCCGCAAGGCGGCAGTCCTAAGTTCCGGTCCTATCCCGCGGTCGCCCGATACTATCACGAGAACGGCAACAATGATCGCGCCGTCGAGTTGGTCGAACTGGCACTGACGTCGCTGGACGGTCCGGAGCCTATCCCGGCCGAATTGAAAGAGCAGCATCTGCCGGATTTGCTGCAGGCCCTCGCCAAGTACACGGGTGCGAAGGCTTGTTGCGGCACTCTCTTTTCGGCTGCGCAAACCAGTTCCCCGAAGGTGCCAAAGCGCGGTCGGCCGAGGAGGAAAGATAAAAAAGGGTAATTGGTCGAAATTGGCTACTGGCCAATTCGTCCATTTCCCTCGCGTGACAGCAGCAAGGAGGGTTCATGCAGCACTTGGTCGATCGTTTGCAGCAGGACCGAGGCTCGAATCTTCATGGCCTCCGGCCGCATTGCGGCGGAAGTGATGTTCGACGCGAATTCGCGTGGAAGACTTCGCAGCCGAGGACGTGTTCAAGGTCGGCCAAAGGGACGTCAATTGCGCGGAATCAGCCGCGCCGAGCCGGGCGTCGGCTGTGCAAGTGTGCCCGAAGTAGGCGTGCCAGAAAACAGACATCGTGCTTCGAGGAAGAGGACTGAAATGAGGAGAAGGCGAAATGTCTGATGCTGGTCAGCCGGGCTATCAACGCGGACGAGGCGGCCCTTGCCATGCCTTTTGTCAGATGCCTGGTGCGGCTAATCCGTGCTCAAGACTCCTATGGCTCGTGGGAAAGGCAAATCTGACGCCGAACTGCTGGGCGACTTCACCATCACCAGAAAACAGCGCCGTGCGATCCCATCATCGGCGATCCCGATCCGGACGTGCTGTGGAGGCTCGATTTGTTCTACACGGCCGTCGGGCTTGCGATCGAGGAGCGCTCCGGCCCAATGATGGAGATGAAAGCCATGGGGGCTTCGGACGATTGCTTTTCACGGTCGGGCAGCTCGTCGTTCTGTCCAGACGTCCATCGGTTCGGCTTCGATACGTTCCGGCAACTCGGAGGCCGGTACGAAACTGGTCGACGATGCGACCTCAGCCACTGAAGCCTATCGCGACGTGGCACGGGCGTGAAGACACCGATTTCGAGGAAGGATCTATGTCAAAGCTGGATGAGATGGGAACGAAAGTCCGAAAGCTTCAGCTGCGCGCGGCAATTGCCAAGGTGAAATTGCGCGATCTTGCCGAGAATCTCCCGGGAAAATGGCCGGAGATAGAGGAAGTTGCCGAGGAAGCATCGGCCGTTTTTGCCGAGTTGGACGGTGCCAAGAGAGAGCTCGTTGCCATGAAGAAGTTACGATGACGAGCACATTCACCACCCGCGACGGCTCCGGATGGATGCCGGAATATCTCACCGCTATAGACGGCAGGACCTGCATCGGCTGCGGCCGCTGTTTCAAAGTCTGCTCGCGCGAGGTTATGCATCTTTACGGCGTCGATGACGCGGGTGAAATCCTCGGCGCCTGCGACGACGAGGCCGATGATTTCGATGGCGAGCTCAATCGCATGATCATGGTCGTCGACCATGCTGGCCGCTGCATTGGCTGCGGAGCCTGCAGCCGCGTCTGCCCGAAGAACTGCCAGACCCATGTTGCGGCCGATCAGGTCGCAGCCCAGGAGAACGGTGTTGCCCTTTAGAGGCTTTTGCGCCGTGTTTATCCTGGTCCTGTGCGGCAGTGCTGTGACCGTTTACTTCGCCTCGCATTCCATCCGTCTGACAGTCGTCACGATGCTGGCCGGCTCGCTGCTCCTTCAGTTGGCCTATTTCGCAAGCGTGCTCTTTCTGGTCTGGCGGGCTAGCTGCGCTAGCAGAGCTGGCCAAAGGGCTGAATTTCGACAGGTGCAAGAAAGGTCGATCCAACCGCCAGATTATGATGGGTGAGGAATGAATCTTCAGATGTGCCCCAGCTCGGCCAAATGCCCGGCTTCGCCGCTCCCTTGCGACGCCGTGACAAGGTCAGAGCTCAGATTCGCGCCACTTTGGACGAACCATGAACATTGACGGATCTTCGAGGAATAATGTGCTCGGTATGATCGGTGGCGGCGCATTCCGGTCGCTCTAACCCGGATATGCAGTTTCCGGTTAGAAAGGTGTGCTGCGACTTCCTCGAAGGTTTCGAGCACCATCGGGTAGATCGCCTCGACCTTCAGCGTTTTCATGAAGCTCTCTGCCTTGTGGAAATGATCGAGGCCGACTGCCGCGCGTACGATCCTTCACGAATGCCTCGCCAACGAGCATGACGCACGACAGCGCTCGCTCCGATGATAAGCAGGCGACGCAATGTACGCTCGCCCATCTTCGATGTTGCACCGAGCTTCTGTTTACCGCCGGTAGAGCGTTGCAGCGGCGTCAGGCCCAGCCAAGCGGCGAAGTCGCGCCCCTTTCGGAAGATTGCGGCGCAAGGCGCCAGTGCAACCAGAGCCGTTGCCGTTATCGGACCAACGCCGGGGCCAACCGCCGCACGTCTTCATCCTCTCGGGCACGCCGTGCAATCTCGGCATCGAGCTGCTTGATCCTTTCCTCCAGCGATCTCAGCGTATCGACCAGCATGTGAGGGCCAGGCGGGCTGCTTTGGCAGATCGCCCTCAGGATCCTCTACCTTTTCCATCAGCTTGGCGGTGTGAGAAGGGCCCTGGGCAACGACCAGTCCATATTCTGCGAGATGGCCGCGCAAGGCGTTGATCGTCTGGGTGCGCTGCCGCACCAGCAGATCACGAGCTCGGAATACGGCCGCACTCGCCTGCTCCTCCTCACTCTTCACGGCGACAAACCGCATGGTCGGCCGCTGCGCGGCCTCGCAAATCGCCTCGGCATCGGCCGCGTCGTTCTTCTGCCGCTTCACGAAAGGCTTCACATAGGATGGTGGGATCAGACGAACGGTGTGGCCGAGCTTGCCGATCTCGCGCGCCCAGTGATGCGCCCCAGAACAGGCCTCCATGGCGGCCAAGCAGGCCGGCTGCCCAGCGAGAAACGCAAGCACCTTGTCGCGTCGCAGTTGCTTGCGGAAAACAATGGCGCCCGCCGCATGGCTCCATGCGCCTGAAACACATTCTTCGCTAGGTCCAACCCGATCGTGTTAACTTGCGTTGTGGACGCTCCCTCTCTTACGGTGGCTGTCAAACACCACCATTCTGGCACATCGATGCCGCCGAGGGGGCGTCCACTCCATCACTACCGCCAAGGCATTCGCTTCAGCCAGCTGGCCCGGGATGCTGGTGGCCGGAGCGCACATGACAGGCCACGACCCGGCCGTCGGCCAGCGGTCCCAGAGACGGCACGTCAATGCGGCAGCGTTCGACAGGGAGCGGACAGCGCGGATGAAACGCGCATCCGCTCGGTGGATTTACCGGGCTCGGCACCTCGCCCTCCACGGGCACCTCTAGCCGAACCCGCGTCGGGTCCGGCACTGGAGCTGCCGCGATCAGCGCCTCGGTGTAGGGATGAATCGCCTTGGTGAAGAGCGCCTCGGATGGGGCGAGTTCCACGATCCGCCCCAAATACATGACCGCGATACGATGTCCGATATGTTCAACGACGCCAAGGTCATGCGAGATGAAGACAAAGGCGATACCCATCTGCTGCTGGAGATCCAGAAGCAGATTCAAGATCTGGGCCTGCACGGAGACGTCAAGGGCTGAGACCGCTTCGTCGGCGATGATGAGCGAGGGCTCAAGGGCCAGCGCGCGCGCGATGCCGAGACGCTGCCGCTGGCCACCCGACAATTCAGACGGGAGCCTGTCCATCATCTCAGGTGACATTCCGACTTTTCGGAGAAGGTCTGCGGCCAGTGCCTTGCGCTGCTTGCGACTGAGGCGCTCAAAATTCTCGACAGGCTCCGTAATAATTTGCCCGGCAGTAAGGCGCGGGTTCAGCGACGAGTAAGGATCCTGAAAGACCATCTGCATTCGACGGCGCCACGCGCGAAGCGCGTCCTTCCTGAGGCCTGCAATGTCGGCCCCGTCGATCAGCACGCGCCCACCCGTCGGTTCCACGAGCCGCATCAGGAGCCGCGCCACTGTGGACTTGCCACAGCCAGATTCGCCGACGATGCAAAGCGTCTCACCCGCCTCGACGGAAAAGGATACATCCTCCACCGCCCGGATCACCGGAATGCTTTTCTTGAAGATTCCCGAGCCAAGCGCATAGTGCTTGGTCAGATTCTCGACTTTCAGCAAAGGACCGTTCATCCGCCCATCACCTCTTCGGCGCGCCAGCAAGCTGCGGCGTGGCTCGACCCGACATCACGCAATACGGGCATCTTGTCGCGGCAAATGTCGATCGCAAACGGGCAGCGGGGCGCGAAGCTGCAGCCCACAATGGGCTCGCGCAGGCTTGGAACAATGCCGGGAATTTCCGGAAGGCGGCGCTGTCGGCCGCGCCGCCGGTCAGGCACCGATCGCATGAGGCCCTGAGTGTAGGGATGCGCCGGACGCGCAAACAAATCTATCACCTTCGCTTGTTCTACAATCCGGCCAGCATACATCACAATCACCCGTTGGCACGTCTCTGCTACTACGCCCAGATCATGCGTGATGAACATCACGGCCGTTCCCGTGCGATCTTTCAGATCGACGATCAGCCGTAGGATCTGCGCCTGGATGGTGACATCGAGCGCAGTCGTCGGCTCGTCGGCAATCAACAGTTCCGGCGAGCAGGCAAGGGCCATGGCGATCATTGCGCGCTGACGCATGCCGCCCGACATTTCGTGGGGATAATTGTTAACGCGGCGCTCGGGGTCGGCGATGCGAACCAGACGAAGCATCTCCTCGGCCTTCGCCATGGCAACAGACCGTGAGGCCTTGGTGTGGATCTGCACGGCCTCAGCGATCTGGTGGCCGACCGTGTAGACGGGGTTCAGGCTCGTCATCGGCTCCTGGAAGATCATGGCGATCCGATCCCCACGGATCTTGCGCATCTCCTGATCGGACAGCTCAAGAAGGCCGCGTCCGTGGAAGCGGACCTTGCCGCGGACCGTCCTGGCGGACAGCTTCGGCAGCAGGCGGAGAATGGAAAGAGCGGTGACGCTCTTTCCGCACCCGGATTCGCCAACGACGCCGACCGTCTCGCCAATCATCACCTGGAAGCTGATCCCACCCAATGCCCGCGTGACGCTTTCCTCACCATAGAAATGGGTCTCGAGGTCTTGGACATCGAGAAGCATTTCGTTTTTTTCCATGTTCATATGCGTTGCATATCAGCGCCTCTGCTTCGCGCGGGGATCGAACAGCTCGCGCAGGCCGTCGCCGAGAAGGTTGACGGCAAGGACCGTGACTGCAAGGCAAATACCGGGGGCGGAGATCGTCATGGGAGCAATGGCAAGATACAGGCGCGAACTCGCAATCATGTTGCCCCAGCTCGGAATCTCGGGCGGCACGCCAATGCCGAGGAAACTCAGCCCCGCCTCCGTCATGATCGCGCTGGCGCAGACAGTAGCGCCCTGGACCGTCAGCGCCGGAACTGTGCTGGGCAGAATATGCCGGCATAGCACCTTGGGCAGGCGCGCCCCGCCGCAGAGCGCGGCCTCCACATAGGGGCGGTCGCGAACGCCCAGGACCACAGATCGAACGAGCCGCGCGACGGCTGGCGTCTCGGGGATCGCAATGGCGACGATGAGGATGCCGATTCCGGGTCCCGTCAGAGAAATGAGTGCAATCGCCAGCAGAATCGTCGGGATGGACATCAGGCCGTCCATGACCCGCATGACGACGTTGTCAAAGCTGCGACTGTAGCCGGCGATGACACCGATCAGAGCCCCGGCAAGAGCCGCGCTCGCTGCCGACAGCAGTCCGACCACCAGGGAGATGCGGGCACCGAAGATCGTTCGTGCAAACACATCTCGGCCCAGATTGTCGCTTCCGAACCACATTTCGGCAGAAGGCGGCTGGAGCCGCTTGAATGGATCCATGTTCACTGGATCACCGGCGTAAAGCGGGGCGGCGAGCGCCAGAATGATCAAGAGTGCCAGGAGCCACCCGCCTAACAGAACCAGCGGGTGCCGTCTTGCCAGACGACGAAGATCGGACAGCTGCAGCCGACCCATCGGCACGACTTCGGACAAAATCGTCATATCAGTACCGGATCCGGGGATCGATCAGCGTGTAGGCCAGGTCGATCGTGAGATTGATGATGACGTACAGACCCGAAGTAAGGATGAGCACACTCTGAATGAGCGGATAGTCGCGGTTGTTGATTGCATCCACGACCAGGCGACCGATTCCGGGTATGTTGAACACAGTTTCCGTGAGAACCACTCCGCCGATCAGGTAGGCGAAGCTAATGCCGATGACGGTCAGGATCGGGACGCCCGCGTTCTTCAAGGCATGGTGGAAAAGCATGGCATAGGACGAAGCACCCTTGGCAGCGGCCGTTCGCATATAGTCTTCCGACAGGACCTCGAGCATGCTCGCCCGCGTGACCCGAGCGATGAAGGCAATGAAGCCAAGACTCAACGCAACGGTGGGAAGGATCAGGTGCACAAACCAAGGCCCGAGACCCTCGCCGATCGGGGCATACCCCTGGACCGGCAGCCAGTGTGTCCTGATGGCGAAAAAGTATATGAAGAAATAGCCGATGACAAAGACCGGAACGGAATAACCAATTGCCGAAAACGCCGCGAGGAGGCGGTCGACGAGCCCGCCAGTTCGCCACGCGGCAAGGATACCGAAAGAGACCCCCACCGTCACCGAAAGGATCATCGTCAGGATCGACAGGGAAAGGGTCGGTTCAAGCCGCTGTGATATCAGTTGGAGAACCGGTCGCCCAGTGAAAATCGAGGTGCCGAAATCGCCGCCGAACATGTCCCGCACCCAACCTATGAACTGAACCGGCATAGGATCGTTCAGGCCCATCTGCTCCCGGATGCCGGCTATCACCTCCGCCGTGGCCGACCTGCCGGCGATGATCGCCGCGGGGTCGCCGGGTGCCAGCCTGAGAAGAAGAAAGGCGAAGATCCCGACCATCGCCATGACGGCAATGGTCGAGAACATCCTGCGCAGGATATAGCCAGCCATCAGGCTGAAGCTTTCTGCATGTTCCACATCGGGACGATCTGCGGCATGCCGATGAGGCCAGTGAGGGTCTTGCGGTGCGCGATCGGCGCGACATATTTTCCCAACCTCACATCGCCGACGAAGTCCCACCAAAGCCCTTGCATTTTGCGGGCAAGCGCCTTGCGCTCGTCGAGTGTTGCAACATACGCCCATTTGGTCCGCAGCGCCTCATATTCGTCGTTCTTCGGCCAGCCGTACCAGGCGTCGTCTCCATTTGCGGTTAGGAGGGGGTCCGTGAGCGGATTGCCGAGCGAGTAATCTGATTCAGTCGTGATGAAGAGGTTCCAGCCGCCGTTCTCAATGGGGTCCTTTTTCGCTCGGCGGGTGGTGAGCCCGCCCCAGTCGCTCGGCGCAAGCTCGGCATTGACCCCAATCTTCTGCAGCGCGGCCGCCAGAAGCTGCGAGGCATTGTCGGCTTCGTGCCAGTCCGTTGGATTGAGAATGACGACCTTCTCGCCGGCGTATCCGGCCTCCTTGAAGAGCTGCTTGGCCTTTTCGGGGCCGCCGCCCTTCTTGTACCACCCCGTATTGGACACCGGCGTAGTGTCTCCAAAGATTGAGGCGTGGGTGCTGGAATATTTTGAGTCGGGGGCCATGACGCGCATGAACGCTTCCTGATCAATCAGGTGGAGGATCGCCTGGCGCGCTTTGACGTTGTTAAATGGCGGCTGCAGGAAATTCATGCGCACGAGCGCGTCCCAGCCCGCCTTGTCCAGGACGTGAAGTTCAAGGTTGGCATCACTCTCGACCAAGGAGTAAAGGTCTGCCGGCGGCGTCTCGAAATAATCGATCTCACCTGCTTGCAAGGCCGCCATCGCCGTCTGCTGGTCGGCGATAACATGCCAGATGACGCTATCGACATTGACGATCTTCCCGCCGGCCAATCCATCGGACGGCTCCTTGCGCGGCACGTATTTTTTATTGCGATCATAGATGTAGCTTGCGCCTGGCTTAGAAAGAGCTTCGTTGAACTTGAACGGCCCCGATCCGATAGTCGTAGTCACCTGCTCGGTCGCAGGCCGATTTGCATCCTTCTCGCGCATGATGAACAGGCACGGCGGCGTCAGGTCCGCTAGGATATCGACCAAAAGCCCAAGTGGCTCCTTGAGGCCGATCGTGAAGGCTTTATCGTCCTTCTTCGAGATGTCGCTGGCGCGCGCCATGATCAGCTGTCCGCCGGGGGCCACCTGGCCCCAGCGACGGATCGAGGCGACGCAGTCTGCCGCGGTGACCGGATTACCGTCGTGCCAGCGCAGGCCGTCCCGCAGCTCGAACGTATAAGTCTTCTTGTCGTCGGAGACGTCCCACTTCCCCACCATTTGTGGCTGCGGCATGAACTTCGAGTCCAACGAGAACAGCGTGTCATAAATCGCCGCGCCATGTTCGGCGGTGATGCTCGTCGCCGACCAAATCGGATCGAAGATGCGCAGGTCCATCGCCTTCACCATGTGCACCGTCCGTGCGGCCGCTGGCGCTGTCTGTGCCAGCAACAATGAAGGGATCGACAAAGCCGTTCCTGCGGCTATGCCGGTTTTGAAGAGATTGCGTCGAGAGGTTGTCATGTTCCAGTTCCCCTTTCCCGCGGGTTAATCCACGCTGTGGAATTGCAGATGATAATTGCGCTTGCGACGCCGGTTCGGATCCGCTTTCGATATGATTGAAGCATGATTGATGCCAAGTGAAGCCAGTTTCTGTGCCGCGAACCTCGCTGTGTTATATACCCCATAGTCGAGCTCGGGATTTTCGCGGAGCAACGGCGCGCTGCGGTTGCCCTCTCGGGCGCATCGACAGCAAGGAGCTGTGGCGATAACGCGCGACGTTAGACAATGTAGTTGGTCATGCCTCCGGCGATCGGTAGGTCCCAGACAATTGCAAGCTTGCCGCCACAATTAGTCCGGAAGGAGACATAGTGATGTAGGCCAGTTGTCGCTGAGGGACACGCCGCATGGAGCATAGCCTGGTGATGGCGGCTCCGCGGCTTCTTGGCAGGGTCTGTCACTTGGAGACTCGACGGCACCGCCTCTCTATATTGGCGAATTCCGCGCTCACCCATCTGGCGCCAAATAAGATGATGGGCGAGAGATGATGACACTGAAGGAGCCGAGGAGATTGCAGTGTCAATTTCTATGTCTGCACCTATGCCTGATGATAGAAGTCCATGTCCTTGAGGCGGTTGCGAACCGGCTGGACGCAAGCCCGCAGTGTCCGCGGCGGCCCTGGTCGGGATGTGTCCGTGTCATCCATAGATGAAATGCAATAGCGTGGCAGTAGCGGTGACGTGGGCGTGTCCGCCGCGCAGCCCCCGTGTTTAGCGGAGCGGCGGACACATGACGGTGCTCAGGCGGCCAAGGTCCTCAGGCTGTCCTTCTTGTGCTCGCGCAGATGATCCATGTTGAGATAGCGGGTCGCCTCGAGCCAGTTCTCGTGGATCTCCACCGCCACTGCCCGAACCAGCCGCAGACAGCTCCGCGGGTTGGGGAAGATGCGAACGACCAGGGTGCGCCGCTTGATCTCCTGGTTCAGCCGCTCCAGCATGTCCGTCGACTTCATGTGCTTGTGGTGAGTTAGCGGCAGCCGATAGAAGCTCAGCGTCTCCTCGATGTTATCTTCCACCCAGTTGACCAGCTTCGAGTATTTGGCCTGCCATTTGGCGATCCACTGCGCCAAGTCGCGCTTGACCTCGACAAGGTCGCGCCGGTCGTAGAACCATCGGAGCTCCGCAGGCAATCGTTGTCGACATTGCGCGGCACGTAATCGAGTGCGTTCTTAGGAAGTGGACGTAGCAGCGCTGCCAGACCGCTTCGGGCAGCACTTCGCGGATCGCAGCGGCAAGCCGGCGGCCAGTCGCAAACGCCGCTGGGCGGCCGCCAGAAGCATGACGCTGCCATCTGACGTGATACGTCCGTCGTCCAACGCAGTTGTGACCTTCTTGCGTCCGACGGCTGGAAAAGACAGCGGCAGCAACGCATCCACGGTCATAGGGGCGTGGCTCGCGAGATGCGGTGGAAGCGCTGGCCTGAGCCACGGACTCCTGGCCAAATCAACCGCTTAAGCTACATCCGCTAGCTTCTCAACGCGCCCGTATGCATGAAAATGGGTTAGCTCCTTGCAAGCAAACCAATATCCCCGATGTCACCGACGGCTATCAACTCGTCATCCTGCGAAGGCAGTGCGGACCCGCCGACGTATGACCGACAGCAGGCCTATCCCCCGCGTTAGCAAAAAGATGTGATAGGCTGCCCAGAGCCCGTGATTACCGAACATCTGCTCCAATGCGAACAAAGCAGGGACAAAGGCGGCGAAGGATAAGAGCATCACGTTGCGCATGTCGCGCGACCAAGTTGCTCCCTCGAAGACACCTGTCATCTGGAAGGCCAGCACGCCGCTAGGCGCCGTAAAGACCGCCCAAGGAAGATAGAATGCCGCCTCGGCACGCACGTCTGCTGCCTTTGTTATCGCACCGATAAGCGGTTCGCCGAACGCGAAGCCCAAGAAGCTTGCAAAGCCCGCAAGCGCGAATCCCCAGCCAACCGTTAGTGTAACGGCACGCAAGAAAGCCGTCTGATCACGGGTGCCGATGGCACGCCCGGCGAGCTGCTGTGCAGCGGTCGCAAAGCCGTCGAGGAAGTACGCTGCGGACAGTAAAAAGTGCATTAGCACAGCATTGGCGGCAAGGGTCAGCGTGCTCAGCTGCGCGCTCTGCCGCATGAAAAGCAGGTATGCTCCTATGAGCACGAGGTCACAAATCATAATGTTGCCGTTTAGGCGAAGCATTCGCCCCATCGCTGCGTCATGAAACGTATGGTGGGGCGACGTTCTCGGCATTGCGCGAAAACGCCCGGCGAGGATTGCCAGGCCGGCGATCATGCCGGCAACCTCGCCGCACACCGCGCCCCAGCCGACGCCAGCAATACCCCAGCCGAGATAAACGCCTAAAAAGATCGAGAAGACGAAATTCATCCCGTTGAGGAGGAGTTGCAGGAAAAGTCCGAGGCTGGCTTCGCCGCGACCTAAGAAATAGCCAAGGATTACAAGGTTAATCAGCGCGGCGGGCGCCGAGACGAGCCGGATGCGGATATAAAGATCCATCGCGGCGGTCACCGCCTGCCCGGGGTTCATGAGCCATTCGCCGATCGCGGCAATCAGCGGCGCAAGCTGGATCAAGGCCAAACCCGAGATCGCAGCAATGGCTAGGGCACGCGAGAGAACCGTCCACTCTTCCAGGACATCGTCCCTTCCGAAAGCCTGGGCTACGAGGCCGGTAGTCCCCGAGCGCAGGAAAGTGAAGGTCGAGTAGACGACGTCGAAAACGACCGCCCCGGCTGCAAGGCCGGCGAGTAGTTCGGCGTTACCAAACTGCCCGACTATGGCCGTACCGACAAGGCCGACCAGCGGCGTCGTGAAGGATGCGAGCGTAATCGGAACAGCAATCGCCAGGACTTGCCGATTGGTAACCTCGAATGGTCTTGCGCTGACGATCGACCCTTTGTCTTCCATATCGGCTCCTATCGGACAAGTTGCGACGTTTTGATTGTCGGTGGTATGGTCCGGGCCCCTGGACCAAGAACGGAGAAATGCCCTGGGAAGAGGAGGGGCCGCAGATTGTTCCTTTTCGTTCAATTATCCCCCTGTTCCGAGCAAGGTTGAGTAAAGTGGCGATGACATATCCGAGTTCTCGGCGATCGCCTTTCACGAGATGTCAATATCCAATTTGATCTCGGCGACACTTGGTATGGCAACGGCCTATTGGCGCCATCGATCCAATCGAAACGGGTGCCATCATCATCAGGAACCAGGATTCGCGCGACCGCAGTCCGCCACTGCCTGGTGCGCAAACCCCAGTCGTGTGCTCGGTGATGACATCGGCATTGTAAAGTCGACTAATCAGCTGAGGATTTGGCGCGCCGGCAAAGGGCAAATTGACCTCAATGCTAGGGCACGCTTCGTCCACAGGAATTCAACGTTCGTCGGCCCTGGCCGAGGCCGAGCGGCCCGCTAGTCAGCGCAACGTCGGAGATACACTCCTGCTCGTCATCGGTCGGCGGGGCGAGATATGTGATTTCACAAAAGGTAAAATGCGGCGGCAGCCCGCAGGGCGCATTTTCCGACAAGCGATGAGAGATACTGGAACGCTGGGCTTCGCGAGGAGTGGGTTTCGAGTAAATTTGCCGTGATGCGGTGTTTGGCCCTCGGAGATCGAAATACCGGCAGAGCTTGCCAACTGTTGCATAAATTGACCCCTCTGCGTTCGCGACGCCAGCAACGCCGCAGGTCGCACGTTGCCGGGAACTTTTTGGCGCTTTTCGCCGCAAGATGGCTGTATAAGCTCCGCACGACAGATATTGCTCCTGTGTCTTCAGCCGGGATGAGCGCTCGCTTCCAATCTGCTGTCGCGGTCCGAGCGTAAAACCACCATCTACTTTTCGGCCGTGCCTGACCTCAGATTTTTGGTGAACGTACCATTGTCGGCGATTTGCCGTGGTAAAGATCCTGCAAATTTACTTGTAGGATATGTTACGATGCGCGACCCCTCTCCCCGCCGCTATACGGGGAGAGGATGCCGGCAGGAGTGACGGCCGCCTTGAAGGCCTTCGTGAGCATCGGAGACGACGAGCTTGACGCCGCGCAGGCCGCGACGTGTCAGCTTGCGCAGGAACTCTGTCCAGATCGGCTCGGCCTCCGAGGTGCCAATCTCCATGCCCAGTACCTCGCGCCGGCCGTCCGCGTTGACACCGACGGCGATGATAACGGCG
>NZ_JAMYQI010000020.1:0-88939 GCF_040320805.1 Mesorhizobium sp. M0615
CGAGTGTGGTGCGGGCGCACAGAATAACGGGCAGCCGCCATTCAGCGAAGATGTCGATGAACCTTGTGCGCCGGTTGAGCGGCACCATTAGGCCGCCGGAGCCTTCGATGACGAGCGGCGTCGGTAGGACGGGAAAAGCAAGATCGGCAGCCTTGATCGCCACGCCGTCGATCTCGGCCGAACGATGCGGCGACAGCGGGCTCCGCAAGCGGTAGGCTTCCGGCAGCACGCGCTCTGAGGGCAAGCCGGCAAGCCGCGCGACAACCTCGCTGTCGGTCTCGCCGTCGAGGCCCGATTGCACCGGTTTCCAGTAAAAGCCGTCCAGCAAACCGGCGAGCCCAGCCGCAAACACGGTCTTGCCAACTCCGGTATCCGTTCCGGTGATGACGATGCGTTGGGTCATATCGCCTCCGGTGATGTTTGGGCCAACACCTCGACCAGCGCCTCGACCATGGCGGAAATGTCGGCTTCGCCAATATTGAGCGTCAGTGAGATGCGCAGCCGCGACGTGCCCTCGGGCACGGTCGGAGGACGAATGCCGCGTATGTCGAAGCCGCGGGCCTGCAGGCGCGCCGCCACTGCCATGGTGCGCCTGACATCGCCGATTACTAAGGGCTGGATCTGAGAGCCACTTGGTGTCACACCCCAGCGATTGACCAACCGGCCGGCGCTGGCGACGCGTTCATGCAGCTGAACACGCCGCATAGGCTCGTCGGCGAGCATTGCGAGTGCCTCGCGCGCCACGACCGCCATCAGTGGCGATGGCGCGGTCGCGTAGATGAATGCCCGGCAACGGTTGATCAGATATTCGCACAGTGCCCTCGGCCCGGTCACGAGCCCACCAGATGCGCCGAGCGCCTTGCCGCAGGTGTGGAGCGCTATGATGTTGTCGCGGCCCGCGAAAGCGGCGGCAAGCCCCCGGCCGTCCGATCCCCAGACGCCGGTGGCATGCGCCTCATCAATGACGATGAATGCGCCGTGCCGATCGGCAAGCGCGACCAGGCTCTCCAAAGGCGCGCAGTCGCCATCCATGCTGTAAAGGCTTTCTACCGCGATCCAGACGCATCCCATGCCGCCTGCGACGCGCCACCGTGTAATCGCATCCTCGACAGCGGTGGCGTCGTTGTGCGCGGCCAGCACGAACTGTGCGCGCCCGGCCTGCGCACCCTCATGCATGCTGGCATGGACGAGCTCATCGAGGACCAAAAGATCGCCCTTCTGCGGCAGGGCGCTCAGCAGAGCGAAGTTGGCGATGTAGCCGCTGCCGAAGAACAGCGCGCGGTCGGCTCCAAAGAATGCCGCCGCATCTGCCTCGAGCTGCTCGTGTTCCGGTGCATTGCCGCGCAACAGCCGCGACCCGGTGGCGCCAACCGGCGTGCCCCGCGCAATCGCCGCTACAACCGCATCGCCAAGTCTTCTGGACGCGGCCAGCCCGAGATAGTCGTTCGACGAGAAGTCCAGCCCGGCGCGGGGCGAAAGCGTCCGCAGCCGGTCCTTGCGCGCTAGCCCCTGCAAGGTCGCATCATAACGGGCAAGCGGCGCCCCGTTCATTGCGCCTCGAGTTCCATCGGATCGATGCCAAGGCGCCGGAACAGCAGGGTATCCTTGTCCTCACCGGGATTGTCCGCCGTCAGCAGCGTGTCGCCGACGAAGATTGAGTTGGCGCCGGCAAAAAAGCACAGCGCCTGCATCTCGTCGGTCATCGCGGTGCGGCCGGCGGACAGACGGACATGCGATTTCGGCATCATGATGCGCGCCAGCGCGATCACGCGCACGAATTCGATCGGCTCAATGGGCTTGGCGTCTGCAAGCGGCGTACCGGCGATCGGGATCAGCATGTTGATCGGAACGCTTTGCGGATGTTCCGGGAGATTGGCCAGCGTCACCAGCATGTCGATCCGGTCCACCGGCTCCTCGCCCATGCCGACAATGCCTCCACAGCAGACCTTGATGCCGGATTTGCGAACGTGCTCGAGCGTCTCGAGCCGCTCGGCAAAGCTCCGCGTACCGATGATCTCGCTATAGTAACGTTCTGACGTATCGATGTTGTGGTTGTAGTAGTCGAGACCCGCCTGCTTCAGTCGAGCGGCTTGCTCAAGATCGAGCATGCCGAGTGTCATGCAGGTCTCCAGGCCCAGCGCCTTGACGCCTTCGACCATCGCCACCACCGCATCCATGTCGCGCGCCTTGGGGTTTCGCCAGGCCGCGCCCATGCAATAACGGGTGGCGCCGGCATCACGCGCCTTGGTCGCTTCGGCGATGACGCGCCTGACATCCATCAGCTTGGACGCCTCCAACCCGGTTTCGTGACGCGCCGACTGGCTGCAATAGCCACAATCCTCCGGGCATCCTCCGGTCTTGATGCTGAGCAGCCGGCTGAGCTGGACCTTGTTTGGATCGAAATTCTGGCGGTGCACGGTCTGCGCCAGGAAGAGGAGATTGTTGAAGGGGGCATGGTAAAGTGCCTGAGCCTTTTCCAGGGTCCACGCTCCAGCGTCAGGCGGGTCAGGCGATTGAGCGTGCGGCGATGTCTGCGTTGAACTTGCCGTTTGCATCTCCATGCTGTTCCTCCGGTCTGTCTTGCGGGTCTTGCTATCTGACTATGATGATCGGAAAGGATAGTTGACCCAATCCTGTTCGTTACTCAGACAATCATGAGCCCCGATGGTCGAGGCCGATATCCAGGATCGGCGCGCTGTGGATGAGTCGGCCGACCGAAATCAGATCAACGCCGGTCGCGGCAACCGCTCGCGCTGTATGCGACGTGATCCCGCCAGAAGCCTCGGTGATAGCGCGGCCACCGACCATTGCGACGGCGCGGCGAAGATCGGGGAGGGACATGTTGTCGAGCAGAACCGCATCGGGAGCGAAGCCAAGTACCTCCTCCAACTGGGCCAGAGTATCGACTTCGACTTCGATCTTGACGAGATGACCGGCCGCTCTTCGTGCTCGCTCGAGCGCTGGCCGGACGCCGCCTGCGATGGCGATGTGGTTGTCCTTGATCAAAATTGCATCGTCCAGGCCGAAGCGGTGATTGGACCCGCCACCTGCGCGCACGGCATACTTTTCGACTGCCCGCAATCCGGGCGTTGTCTTGCGGGTGCAGACGATCTTCGCGCCATATCCACGAACCGCAGCGACGATCGATGCCGTTGCTGTGGCGATGCCGCTCAGATGGCACAAAAAATTGAGTGCCGTCCTTTCCGCTGTGAGAATGGCTCGGGCCGGGCCAACCACTGATGCAATGACCTCTCCATCCACGACATTGCAGCCGTCTGCCCGCTCCACGGAGATTTCGACACCAGGATCAATCATGCCGAAAGCGAGCATCGCCAGATCGATGCCGGCGACAACTCCGGACTGTCGCGCCACCAACACGGTTCCCGCTTGGTATTCCTTCGGGACGATGGCGTCCGTGGTCAAGTCGCCGGCTCTGCCAAGGTCTTCAAGAAGAGATGCCCGGACAAGCGGCTCAAGCAGGACCGTGGGGAGCGGTGAGAGCATCATCACTTTGCACCTTCGGAGCTTGGCGAGTGTCCGAGTGCCCGCGCAGCCGCCAAGGCGGCTTCGAGCGTGATTTCGGACCGTCGGGCGGCAGTCGCATGATGAGGAAAATCTGTCCGGTAATGAGCGCCGCGGCTTTCTTCGCGCAACAAGGCGGCAACAGCAATCATTAGCCCGACAGCCGCCGGATCCGAGACCGCATCCTTGCTTTCGGCGAGCGGCAATAAGGCACGCGCGGCTGCTTTCAACCCTTGACCATCCCGGACGATGCCGAGTGCGCGCGACAGAAAAACGCGCACGGCTATCGGAGCGGGCGGTGGGTAAACGTTCGCAAACGCAGGCCTTGTTCTGCGCGCAGGCGTTCCGGCGACGCTTTCAGCGACCCAGCGGGCGCACACGATTGCCTCGGTCAAGGAATTGCTGGCGAGCCTGTTGGCGCCATGCAGTCCTGTCGAAGCGACTTCGCCGCAGGCCCACAGCCCCTTGACGGAGGTCCTGCCCGAGCAGTCCACGGCAACGCCACCCATGTGGTAGTGTTGGGCCGGACGAATAGGGATGAGATCGCGCGCGGGATTGATGCCCGCTCCAAGGCAGGCTGATGCGATTGTCGGGAAATGTCGAGCGAATGCCGGGCCTGGCCGTTGTCGGGCATCGAGAAAAACATGGTGGCCGTCCGCAAGATGGTTCCACACGGCGCGGGCCAAGACATCGCGAGGCGCAAGTTCCGCCCCTGGCACGCTCTGGAGAAAAGCCTGGCCGGTTTCATCGATCAGGGCAGCACCTTCGCCTCGCACAGCCTCGCTGACCAGCGCCATAGGCCGTTCTGGGCCGTCAAGGGCGGTCGGGTGGAACTGGATGAATTCGAGGTCGGCTAGGACAGCTCCAGCGCGGGCCGCAAGCGCAAGGCCTTGTCCGCAACTGCCCCAAGGGTTCGTGGTGTCGAGAAACAGTCCCCCGATGCCACCGGTGGCGAGGACGACCCGCCGTGAGCCGAAGAAGAAAGGTGCGATCGAACAGCTCGCCCAGACGCCTCGGATCGCATTCTCTCGCACGGCGAGCCGGCGCGCTTCCACGCCCTCCACGACAACTATCGACGGAGTGGAACGCACAGCCGCGATCAGCGCACGCATGATCTCACGCCCGGTGCCGTCCCCATGCGCATGAACGATGCGACGTCGGCTGTGTGCGGCCTCCAATCCGAGGCACAGTGATCCTTCCGGCGTGCGGTCAAAGCGAACCCCAAAGCCCGCAAGCCCCTCTATGGCCTTGGGCGCGGCTTGGAGGATGCGGCTCGCCACGTCTCTGTCGCAGAGACCATCCCCTGCGGCAACCGTATCGGCCAGGTGCATTGCCGGATCGTCGTCTTCGCCGAAACTTGCAGCCAGGCCCCCCTGGGCCCAGTTGCTCGAGTTGTCAGCTCCCAGCAGCGACCTTGACAGAAGAAGCACCGGCTCCGGCGACAGTTGAAGCGCGGTCATCAGTCCGGCGATGCCGCCGCCGATGATAATGGGCCGCCCGAAGAAGCTGCGGAGGTCGGCGCTCAAACTGCCAGCATCCGTTCGACCGCTAGCCGCGCGCGCCCGGCGATCCCGGGTTCGACGGTTACGATATGGTGGTTCTGCTCGAGCGCGGTGCGGATGTTGGCAAGCGTGATCCGCTTCATGTGCGGGCACAAATTGCAGGGCCGGATGAACTCGACCTCTGGGTGCGCTAACGCGACGTTGTCGCTCATTGAGCATTCCGTCATCAGCACGACACGTGGCGGCCTTTGCCTTTCGACATAGTCGGACATGGCAGCCGTCGAGCCGGAAAAATCTGCTTCAGCCACGACGTCGGGCGGGCATTCGGGATGGGCGAGCACGACCACGCCGGGGTGGCTTTCGCGCAACTCGCGGATGTCGGCCGGTGTAAAGCGCTCATGCACCTCGCAACGCCCTTTCCAGGCGATGATCTGCACATCTGTCTGGGCGGCGATATTCTGGGCCAGATATTCGTCCGGCAACATGATCACCCGGAGAACCCCAAGGGATTCGACGACCGCCTTGGCGTTGCCGGATGTACAGCAGATATCCGACTCGGCCTTCACTTCGGCGGACGTATTTACATAAGTGATGATCGGAACGCCGGGATAACGCTGGCGCATCAAGCGCACGTCTTCTGCCGTGATTGAGTCCGCCAACGAGCAACCGGCGCTGAGATCCGGAATGAGCACGGTCTTGCCCGGATTAAGGAGCTTGGCCGTTTCGGCCATGAAATGGACGCCGGCCAGCACGATGACTTGCGCCTCGACCGTCGCAGCCGTGCGGGCTAGTGCCAAGCTGTCGCCGACGATGTCGGCCACGCAGTGGAAGATCTCGGGCGTCTGATAGTTGTGCGCCAGGATGATCGCGTTGCGCTCGCGCTTCAGCGCAAGGATCGCCTCGATATCCTCGGCGAAAGCCGGCCATTCGATCGGCGGGATCACTCGTCGGACGCGCTCGTAAAGCAACGCGGCCGTAGGCAGCATGGCGCCCATAGACCCCTCCCGCTTATACTCTAACTGAAAATAACCAGCATATACTTGCTGTGAGTATAAGGGATGTCAACCCCGCGCCAGCGGCAATTTTGTCCCGGCGATGAGCCTATCGTCGAGAACGGCGTGGCGGAAACGGAAAAGCTTCGCTGGCCGGCCGCCGGTCTCAGTGGTGGCCTCTCCGGTCTCCTCGACCAGCTCCTGCTGTTCGATCAGTCGGCGAAAGTTCGGCTTGTGGATGAGCCTGCCGGCGAGCGCCTCCACGGTTCGCTGCAGCTGCAAAAGCGTGAAGACCGGCGGCATCAGCTCAAAGACGACTGGGCGGTATTTGATCTTGGAGCGCAGCCGCGCAATACCGGTCGCCACGATGCGGCGATGATCGGCGACCATGGACTTGCTGGGCACCAGCGGCGGGGGTCCTGCGTCCCGCCCTCTTACGGCCTCTTGGACCAGGCCTGCTTCGTAGACTAACTCATAGCGTTGAAGCGTGAGTTCCTCGTTCCAAAGGCGGTCGTCGAAGCCAAAGGCTATCGTCGCCCGCTGCCAGCGTTCACGTCGCGTGGCCGAATCGCCAACGCCGTTTGCCCATTCGATCAGGCGCGGCCGCAGAACGTCCAGCACGACCGCAGGCGTGCCGGAGCGGTGGTCCTCCCATGGAAAATATTCATACCAACTCTGCCATCCGCACTTGGGCGAGCCCGCTGCCTGTTCCTTGCGCGTCAATGCGAGATAGCTGATGGAGATGACGCGCTGCTGGCGCTCGGCGCCGATGCGATCCCGATCCGCGAACGTGTAGAGTTGCTCAATGTACCCCAGCCGATGGCCGGTTTGCTGCTCGACCCACCCCCTCAAGCCGGATTGCAGCGATCGGTGCTCAAGCGCAAAGGGACCGGAGGGCAAGGTGTCCGCCTGGCCGATGGTGAGGACACAGGGTTGATTGCCGTTTACGGCGACCACAAAGGCGATCAAGTCCACTTTGACGTTGTCGGCCTTGCCGGCGGCTCTGTGTTTCCTGAGTCCTATTGCCTGATCGTCCATTATTTGGCCAGCTCGGGGGCACCTTAATCGATTTAGTGTAAGCGTGCCAATTGGCACGTCAACACCCCGCAGCTGCATGGCCATTTTTTTGCTCTTCGCACCTGCACAAAAATGTGCCAAAGGCGACAGCCGCAGCTGGTAACGTAGGGGAAGGAGGGTCCCATGAGCGCTTATGGTGACACCAGGGCGATCACACCGCCGGATATTCGTTCGCGCAAAGGTCGGACGCCGCTCGTCTGCCTTACCGCCTACACCACCCCAGTCGCCCGGCTTGTCGATCCCCATTGTGATGTGGTGCTCGTCGGCGACAGCGTCGGCATGGTTCTCCACGGCCTGCCCTCGACGCTCGGTGTCACGCTGGAGATGATGATCACGCACGGCCAGGCGGTGCGCCGTGGCATCAAGCAGGCGCTGATGGTGGTCGACCTGCCGTTCGGTTCCTACGAGGAAAGCCCAGAGCAGGCTTTCCGCAATGCCGCGCGCGTCATGGCCGAGACCGGCTGCACGGCCGTCAAGCTCGAAGGCGGCGAAGCGATGGCAGAGACGATCGGCTTCCTCGCCGCACGCGGCGTGCCCGTCATGGCCCATGTCGGATTGACGCCGCAGGCCATCAACACCATCGGTGGCTACCGCGTACAGGGCAGGGGCGGGGATGCCGAGCGCATCAGGCGCGACGCAATTGCGGTGGGCGAAGCGGGCGCCTTTGCGGTCGTCCTGGAGAAGGTTCCTGAGGCGCTCGCCCGCCGGATCACCAAGGAGGTGGCGACCCCGACCATTGGCATCGGTGCCTCGGCAGCCTGTGACGGCCAGATTCTCGTCGTGGACGACATGCTGGGCCTCTTCGGCGACTTCCGGCCCAAGTTCGTCAAGCGCTATGCTGAACTCCGGGAGGCGGCTGCGGCTGCGATCGCTTCCTATGCGCGCGAGGTGAAGGAGCGCCAGTTTCCCGCCGCAGAGCACGTGTTTGCCGATGCGCCCAAGCCCGCCGACACGGACGCCACCAAGAGCGGAGAAGCAGCGTGAGCGTGCCGATCGTCAGGAGCGTTGACCAGCTTCGCGAAAGCGTCGCCGCATGGCGCTGCGAAGGTGTGAGGATAGCCCTGGTGCCAACGATGGGCGTCCTGCATGAGGGCCATCTCAGCCTGGTGCGCGCTGCACTCGAGAAGGCAGACCGTGTGATAGTGACGCTCTTCGTCAACCCGAAGCAATTCAACAGCCAGGCCGATCTTGCCGCCTATCCCCGCACCGAGGACGAGGATGCCGCCAAACTGGCACCGGTTGGCGCGCACCTGCTTTATGCGCCAGATGCAGAGGAGATGTATCCGGCGGGCTTCGCCACCACCGTTTCGGTTTGCGGTGTCAGCGAAGGCCTGTGCGGTACATTCCGGCCGGGGCATTTCGACGGCGTGGCGACCGTCGTCGCCAAGCTCTTCCTGCAGACCAGCGCTGACTTCGGCTTCTTTGGCGAAAAGGACTTTCAGCAAATTCACCTGGTCAGGCGCATGGCCCGGGATCTGGATATTCCAATCACCATTGTTGCCTGTCCGACAGTCCGTGAAGCCGACGGTCTTGCGCTATCATCGCGCAATGTGCGGCTCTCGCCAGCGGAACGCGCTGTTGCTCCCAAGCTATCATCGGTCCTGCTCAAGACGGCTGAGCGGCTTGAGCGCGGCTCACCCATCCTGCCAACGCTTGCAGAATCTCGCGCAGCAATTCTGGCTGCAGGCTATCGCGAGGTCGAATACCTGGAACTTCGCGATGAGGCAGATCTGCACCCGACAACAAGCCTCGATCGACCGGCACGGTTGCTTGCCGCCGCCTGGCTCGGCGGCACACGGCTCATAGACAACGTCAGACTATTTCGGATTGGTTCAACAGATTAGCCACGTTCTCGGCACGCGCCGTATTCGTCAAACAAGGTCTCTGCCTGGCATTGAGCGTTACGGAGGTTACGCACAGGACACATGCATCGCGTGTTTGAGAACTTCGTCGAGCAACTGTCTGCAAGTGTTGATGCTGCCGATCTCTGTGAGGCAATGGCCTCCGCTGCAGCCGGCTTCGACTTCCCGCTATTCGCCTATTTCACCTACCCGTCAGCCTCCGGCGACGCCCCCCAATTGATTTCAAACTATCCTTCATCCTGGACGTCACGTTATCTGCAACAGCGGTACCACAGTCTCGATCCGGTCATCCTGCGCGGGCTGCAAGGCTGGGATATATTCGATTGGGGTGTGGATCGCGCTCGGCACTGTCTGCCGAATTCGCAGCAACAAATTCTAGAGAGTGCGGCTGAATTTGGCATCTGCGGCGGCCTGACGATGTCCATGCATGATCATCTCGGCCGGTTTGCTGCCCTGACCTTTGCTTCCGACGAGTCCCGTCCGCCTCTGTTGCGGTCACTGGCACGTTACGAAAAAGCATTGCAGCTGGTGGCCATCAACTTTCATATCCATGTCCGGCGCAGGCTCGCCGATCATCGCGTGGTGGATGGTGTAACGCTCACCCCGCGGGAGTTCGAGTGCCTGAAATGGGCGGCGCGCGGCAAGTCGGCTTGGGATACTAGCCAGCTTCTCGGCGTCTCAAAGCGCACCGTGACCTTTCATCTGGAAAACGCCAAGGCAAAGTTTGGCGTTCGAACGATCAACCAAGCCGTTGCACGAATGGCTGCCTCCGGCCTGACGAGATCCTGATTCTCAGCCACGATACCTGTAAACCTCTACAGGCTGCATCGATGTCAGCTTTGCCCTTCGATGGCGGGAACACATCCCACATGGAGGCGACCATGATGCAACTGATAGCACCAGACTTTTACAACGAGTTTGCAGGCGAACTCAAAGAGATGCATGGGCTCAGGTTTCGGGTCTTCAAGGAAAGGCTCGATTGGGAAGTTGATACCGAAGACCAGATGGAATCCGATCCGTTTGATGCTCTCAAGCCTGTCTATCTGCTCCTCAAAGGATCCGACTGGCGAATTCGCGGTTGCGTGCGTCTTTTGCCCAGCACCGGACCCACAATGTTGCGCGACACCTTCCCGGTGCTGCTGGGTGCTGACGTCGTGCCCTCGACCACCGACATATGGGAGAGCAGTCGTTTCGCGCTCGATCTTCCTCCGTCGGCGCCCAAGGCAGCGGGCGGGCTGGCCCAGGCGACCTACGAGCTCTTCGCGGGCATGATCGAGTTCGGCTTGGCCAAGGATCTGACCCGGATCGTAACGGTGACGGACACGCGCATGGAGCGGATCCTCCGCCTTGCTACGTGGCCATTGTCGCGCATCGGAGAACCCAAGTGCGTCGGCAAAACGGAGGCGGTGGCTGGGTTTCTCGAGATTTCCCACGCGAGCCTTTTGCGAATCCGCAGCAGGGGACGTCTGAGCGGACCGGTACTGTGGCAACCGGTTCTAGGCCCGTCAGCATAGCGCCATTGTGGACACCTGTGCCATGAAGGATGCTGGTTTGCCCAAGGAAGCGACGGTCGGCCTTGTATGCTGGCCGGACTGGCGTCGCCAGGACGCTTACCACTACGCCAGACGATTGCCACGGACTGGCTGGGCTTGGGAGTTTCTTCGGCGCAATCCACAATTCCAGCGCGACCACGCCAAAATGGCACCGTCCGCCTGCTTTGTCGGAGCCGAGGCCGACATGAAGATAATCGAGTTGACGACAGAATCAGCTTTCCTAAGACAATGGAGCCTCCTTTTTCGCGGACGCGCCACAGTCGGACGCTACATCGGCGAGGGTCTTTTGGGATCCGCGCGATTGCGCCTGTATTCTACGAGCGGCCGCGGAGCCGCTGGGGCTCGACCACGATTTTGAACCGCTTCACCTTTCTTCGCTCTCATGCTGCAAGGACATCCTGTTGACAGCTGCGGGCATGCAGCACGTGCTGCTGAGGGAGAACTGCCGGAGTCTGCAGATCGCCGTTTCCGGTGCGTCCGTCCTCCGCCCGTTGCGGCTATATGTCGACGCAATCCTTCAGCCGCAGCACCTCAAGTTCCATGTCGCTGCCCTTCAGTTCCTGAACGACATCAATGATTGCCGCCGCGTGTCAGCTGCTTGCTTTCCGCCGGAACACCGGGGAGCGCGTCTGCGTATTGTACTGCAGGCTTTGGATGGCTCGCTCGCGGGAGCATCTCATCAGGAGGTCGCCATTGCCTTGTTCGGGAGACGCCGTGTCGAAGAAGATTGGCGTCATCCAGGCGGCCATCTTCGCGATCAGGTACGCCGCGCCATTCAACGTGGCCGCTATCTGATGGGCGGCGGCTACAGACAGTTCCTGAGGTAATTGGGGTGGTTGCGATCGTCTTATCCGAACGCGCAACCTCCATTTCTCACTGCAATGGTGCGTTGCACAAAACGTGGCAAGCGCCTAGTTCTTCCGCGGCGAATCGGGTTTCGGCGAAACACCGGGACCCAACTTCGTCGATAAGTGCATTCATGACCTGAGGACCCCGATGACCGTTATGAACTCCGACAAAGCCGGCGCTGCAAGCCTTGAGACAATCGCGCGAAACGGCAGCATGCTGCGTCGCATAGCCGTACGCATTCCGACCTACCTGTCGGATATTCGCGAAAATCCGGCGTGGCTGCCCATGTTCATGTTGGCGCGCACCATGCCGGCACGGAGAATGCACTGGCGTGGTGCAAAGCCGGTCCGAAGGCCGCAAAGAGCCCAGGACACGATGTTTGCCGGTGTCAATTGCCACGACGTTGTCGACGCGCTGCGGATGGATGGGCTTTTTCCCGGCCTTGTCCTGCCTGCAATGGTGGCTGAAGATGTAGCCGCATTCGCAAGGTGCACACCTTGTTTCGGCAATTTCGATCGCCGACTCGAATTCATGCCGGCGGAGCATGCGGAGGCTGAGGCGCGATTTGGCCGTCCGTTGCTCAGCGGCCATTATTTCGAGCGCATTCTGGGCTGTAAGTCGGCCGTTGCCATCCAAAACGATCCGCTGCTCATGGATATCGCCGCGCACTATCTCGGCGGCCAGGCGACGCTGATCACGACGCGCGTCTGGTGGAGCTTCCCGACCGGCCAGGCGTCGGACGCCGACAAGAACCTGGCTTCGCTCGGCAAATACCATTTCGACCTGGACGACTGGCGGATGCTGAAGTTCTTTTTCTATCTAGTGCCCGTCGACGAGGGGACCGGCCCGCATATCTATGTTCGCGGCAGCCATGATCGCCGCGCCCTCAAGCACCAATTTACGCTTGTCGTCGGCCATCCAGCGCAAGAGATTCTGGACGTCTACGGCAAGCAGAGTCCGGTCACGCTGACCGGCAAGGCCGGTTTCGGTTTCGTCGAGGATCCGTTCGGGTTCCATATGGGCACCGTGCCGTCGCACAGGCCACGGCTGATGATGGAAGTTGGCTTCGGCGTTTCTCCTCCATCGCGCCGCCGCTTCCATGGCGAGCCTGTGATCCGCTGATTTCGAAAAGTCCCGAAACAGCCTTCCCGTTGTGAGGCAAGATAAGGCTATGCGGCTGGCGCAATGAGTCTCGCCATTGCTCCAGCTTCCTCGAGATCGCCTGCCACGCGAAGCCTCAGATGCTCTTCGAAAACCTCCTCTACGGACCGAGTCATCTCGGGTCTCCTTTGGAGTCACCGGAAGGTGGTGCACAGCCGTATCGTGCTTCGCAATCCTGAACGACTGCGAGGGGCGGTTTGTTCCTCGCGTGGCGCATGCAGCGGTGCCGGCATGACAGCTTCGTCTTGGATCCCGATGCTCGGCAACGTCGGCGGTGAAGGCTCTGTCTAGGCGGCTTACCCGGACATGACTCCAATGCAGGAAATCGACCATCTCCTGTTCGAGCACGTTCGTTGGCGATCACCGTCGCGGCGCTACGGACGCCGCGGCGCCTGCGGTCAATGCAGTTTGCCGACTAGCCGAGCGTATTCGGCTTCAGCCCTGCCATATGACCCATCTGCCAGCGCAATAGACGCGCGCGATCAAGAATGACTACCTCTCCTCGCCTTGAGCGTATCATACCTTGGCCCAAGGTTTGCAGCGCTATGGTGATGCCGGGCCGCCTGACACCGAGCATAACTGATAAGAACTCGTGCGTAATCGCAAAGCTGTTCCCCTCGACGCGATCATCACACATCACCAGCCATCTTGAGAGCCTATCGACGATGTTCATCCGGGCATTGCTGAGCGCGGTGAAGCTTGCCTGGAGGTGAAAGTAGTGAACGTAGCGGAGCAGAAAACTTCGCAGGGTTGGGCTTGTCAAAAGCGCCTTGGTGAAGAGGCCCGCGTCGATAACAAAGGCTCGGGCTTCTAATTGGACGTAACAATCGTGCGTTGACCGGTCATCGCCCATGATAAGCGCTGAGCCGGTCATGCCCTCACAACCTATGATTCCGATCTCAGCTTCAATACCAGGCCGCAGTTCGCCCACCACTGGCCCGAGACCGCTCTCGAAGAAGTACACGGTTCTGATTGGAGACCCCGCCACTTCGAGATGCGTCTTCAGTCCAAGGGAGACGCTTTTCAAATGAGGTTGCAGCAAGGCCAAATCTGCCGAGCACATTCGAAGCAGCAGCGAATTGCGATAGATGGAATTTTGGCCGGTGTCGCATTGCGCGGCAGTGTGAGTTTGTGATTTGGAATCTGTCATAGCTCCCTCTCCCTATTGGGGCGGAAGCATGTTGATCGCTCACAGCCGACGGACGCCCTTAGAGTTGCCGTCGATGGCACACTGTATGCCTGCGGACCGCGGATGTCCCATTTTAACTGCGTTGATCGGCGCCAGCCAGGGTTTGGCGCACCCGCTCTAACGCCGCATTCAAATGCTCCAGAAATTCGTCATCGCTTTTGGTCGCCAAGCCGACTTGTCGAGCGCGAGTTACAATGCGCTCCTGGAGTGAAACCGCTGTCTCGTAGTGGTCGACGATCATCTGAAATGAAGCGCTCATTGGGGCGGATTCAAAGAGCTGTGCCATTGTGGCAATGTAGTTCCACGATGATGAGAGTCCATGCGGCCGCCGCTTGGGTAACAATCGTACAATATACCCAAGACTGGCCGCGCTCTTTGGTTAGCCTCCCAGTAATCCAGTAGCCTTGCGAGGCGCAGCTTCTCGTCGCCCTTCTCCTCGTGACCCGGCCGACCAGTCCCGGCTTCAGCCATTCCGCCTAGTCCTTCTTATGCTCCTTCGGGACCGGGACGCCGACCTCGCCCTGCACACGATCCCATAGCGTTTGCCTCTTGTCGGCCTTGAAGGCTAACATCGCCCGCCCTTGTAGGACCGCTTTTCAGCCATGATCACCTCGGGGCGCTGAACGAAGCGCGTGCTTGTCGACTCTGTCGGTCGTCGCAGACGCTTACGGAGGCCTCACCGAAGAGGGCGATGCGCACTCCGGCTCGACGACGGCTGTCGCAAATCAGACTGCTGTGGGATGCACCACCATCGATCGGTACTAGGATTCTCAACCTCGGCAATAAGCTCCTCTGTACAGCAAGCGACCTTCCTGCCTAGCAATACCAAAAGTCAAACCCCGCCGCAGATGCATATCCCTGGCAGCACGCGTCGGTCTTTGGCCACGCATCTGCCAAACCGAAATCAAGTAGCCCGCCATCGCGCGACCCTCAACCCGATCTTGATCATTGCAGTCGGGCAATAACTCATCTCTTTGGAGCTTGGTGGTGATATATAGGCGCCCAAGCCAGCGCTAATATTGCATGGAGCTAAAATGCCCGCTAAGATTTCTTGGGTGTTAGCTGGCGGGTATTTGATGGGGTTTGGTCGTCTAGGCGCGGTCGCTCTGGTTCTGGCGTTATTCATCAGCAGCGCTCATGGCCAAGAATCCTGCGACCCTAACTACACAGGCGCCTGTGTTCCAATCGCCAGCGATGTCGACTGTTCCTCCGGAAAGGGCAATGGTCCCGCATACGTACACGGGCCGGTCTCTGTCGTAGGCACCGATATCTATGATCTTGACCGAGACGGCGACGGGATAGGTTGCGAAAACGGCTAGAGGAGGCAAGTCGCCTTCCAACTTCATGACGGCACCAGCCCATTCGCTGTTTATGGTAACGGTCACGTCCGAGTTGAGGGTGAGCAACGTTCCCAGCCATTTGCATCAAATATTAGGACCTTCTAAATGCGACATGGCGACTCTGCGGTACGACGGTCGAACACCGTCCACGTCTCATCCGTCTCCTGCCATACGTTTGTCAGTTGGTAGCTGATTGTAGAATGTGCCAGTAACTGGGGATGCTCATCGCGTTCCACATGCGCGAGCCCTGATGCGCGTCAGTTATTTTTACTCTCCGAGAGACCACTGGCCCGGGCGATGTTTCTCCGAGAAGAACAAAGAGGTAGATGGTTCCGGCATGGTCCCACCAATGCTTTCCCCTTGTGAACGGCATCCAAACTTTTCGGCGGGCTTGAACAGCGGCCGCCTTTGGCGGCTGTCGTAGGGCTGATGATAGGTTCCATTCCAGCTCTTTCTAATGTGTCGTCCGAACAGTGAACGAAAGTAGAACATGTAATTCAAGCGCGAATTGACCGTGAGAGGGATGAGCTCCAATTTTGGGTCATGCCTGACGCTGCTGGAAGACGAAATTGCGGTGGCGACTGGAAGCTCAGCGATGCCCCAAATGAAATTGGGCAGCTGGTGCTGTCCGCTGCGGCGCTATGACGTCAGACGATGGTATCTGCCGAATGACCTGGGAATCTTCGGGGACGTCGAGGCCGGTCGTGGTCGGAAGCAAACTGAGTTGCAGGCGGTGCTGTAGGAACGAGTATATGCAAGCTGAGACGCCTGTCGCCGTCTCCGCGTTCCAGGCCGACGTTCTCCTCGTTCCGAGGCTTGGTGAGCGATACGGGTGCGCCTGAGTGTCAATGGCGCATTTAGCAACGGCCTGGTACACGATTCACCGCCCTGCGAGCTGATCGAAACTGGCTTGGTCGATTGCATCGTAATAGCGCCGCCCACCAGGAAAGATTTTTCTATCGTTTGCGGTTGGGGTCGCATGACGCGATTGTCGGACGCAACAAGCCAGCTTGGCAATAGGCAGAGGCTGTCCACACTGTACTCCCTAGTGCCCAATACATACCTAACGAGACCGCCATGCCGTCACCTCCAGATTTCACCGACGATTTTCGCTCCGGGCTGATCACGCTGCTGCGCTGGCGCAGGGATGTGCGGCGCTTCGAGCCAACGGCTCTGCCAGAGGGTACGCTGGAACGCCTGCTCGAGCTCGCCAGCATTGCGCCCTCCGTTGGCCTCAGCCAGCCCTGGCGCTTCGTAGTGGTCGAGAGCCTCAAGCGGCGCACTGCCGTGAGAGACTGCTTCGAGCGCTGCAATGCCGAGGCGCTCACGCGCTTTTCGGGAGAGCGCGCCTCACTCTATGCCCGGCTGAAGCTTGCCGGGCTCGACGAGGCGCCCTGTCAATTCGCGGTCTTCGCCGACCACACGACCCGACAAGGCCATGGGCTCGGTCGCATGACCATGGCGGCGACCATCGACTATTCGGCCGTCATGGCAGTGCACACACTGTGGGTGGCGGCGCGGGCGGAGGGCATCGGCATGGGCTGGGTGTCGATCCTCGATGCGACCGAGATGGCCGAAATTCTCGACACGCCGCCCGAATGGACGCTGATCGGCTATTTCTGCCTCGGCTATGCCAGCGAGGAGCACGACATGCCGACCTTGGAACGCGAATGCTGGGAACATCGGCGGCCGCCGGTGGTGATCAGGCGGTAGTGGGGCTGCCTATCATTCGCCTCTTCCGTGGCGATGAGCTTGACGCAGATCGGGTCGCCCTTCGCCACGTTGCCATTCCGACCGAAGCCGAGGTTCGTGTTCTTGCAAAGGCTAGGAAAGGGCAGCATGACAAGCGCGACCGCAGCGAAGATGGCGCTTGCGACAACCGGGCTGAAGCCGGGCATGGAGGTGGTCGACCTCTGTTGCGGGGCGGCTGTGCCGATCGCCACAATCGCCCGCCATGTCGTCGCACTACGCCGACCAGCTGGAGGCCGCGCAGCGCCGGCTGACCGGCGCCGGCGCGACCAATTGCGAATTCGTCGCCGGCTATGCGCTATGAACTCGCTACTCTGGTGTCACGCCCCGTCGACTTCGTCTTCACGGCCAACGCCTTCGACGGCGTCCCGGACCGACCGCGGCTGGCACGTGCCGTGCGCGAGGCGCTCGCCCCCGGCGGACATTTTGTTATCGTCAACTGACACCGGCAGCCGCGCGAGACGACGACGGTCCTGAAGCGAACTCAGGCTGTCGCCAAGACAGACCATCGCCGATGCCCAAGTCGGCGGCACAATGCTCCTACCCGCAGGCCCGTCGTCCGTCCACTGTCCAAGGCCTCCTGGCCTTTCTGAGGCCGTGATCCTGCCGCGGGTGTGAGTTTGCGATCCTCATAAGAGCGTCAGGCGCGAATAGAAGTTTGGGTCGTGGCCCCACAGCGGCCGACCTATCCATCGGGTGGATGGTAGTTATCACAACAATCAATTTTACCAATATTATGGATTACTACTACAAGGCCGCCACTTAAAGCGGCCGGACGGGTATCCGTCTCGCGTGGGCTGGTGCTGCCCGCAAAGATGCGGAGACGAACATGTGCGGGATTGTTGGCATCGTTGGGCAACAGCCGGTGTCGGATCGGTTGATCGGCGCGTTGAAGGGTTTGGAATATCGCGGCTATGATTCCGCCGGCGTTGCGACGATCATCGAGGGTGCCTTGCACCGCCGGCGCGCCGAGGGCAAGCTCGTCAATCTCGAGACGCGACTGAAGGAAGAGCCGCTGAGCGGCAACGTCGGCATCGGCCACACGCGTTGGGCAACCCACGGGGCCTCGACCGAACGCAATGCGCACCCGCACTTTAGCGACGGTGTCGCCGTAGTCCATAACGGCATCATCGAGAATTTCACCGAGCTGAAGGACGAATTGGCGGCGGATGGCGCCGAGTTCCAGACCGACACCGACACCGAGGTCGTTGGGCATCTCTTGGCAAGATACCGCCGAGAGGGCATGAGGCCGCAAGAGGCCACGCGTGCCATGCTGAAACGCGTCAAGGGCGCCTATGCGCTTGCCATCCTCTTCGAAGATGAACCGACGACCATCACGGCGGCGCGCAACGGACCACCGCTCGCGATCGGTCACGGCGACGGCGAGATGTTCCTGGGCTCCGACGCAATCGCCCTTGCTCCTTTCACCAATGAAATTACCTATCTCATCGACGGCGACTGGGCCGTTGTCGGCAATTCGGGCGCCCATATCTTCGATATCGACGGCCGTCCCGTCGAGCGTCCGCGCCATATCTCCACGGCCGCGGCCGATCTGGCCAACAAGGGCAACCATCGCCACTTCATGGAGAAGGAGATTTACGAGCAGCCCGAGGTCATCGCCCATGCTCTCCGTCATTACATTAACATCATAGACAGTCGCGACATGGTTCCTGGCATTGATTTCGCCAAGGTCCCGAGCTTGGCGATCTCTGCCTGCGGGACCGCCTATTTCGCCGGACTGATCGGAAAATACTGGTTCGAGCGCTATGCGCGCCTGACGGTTGAAATCGACGTTGCGTCCGAATTCCGTTACCGCGAGATCCCGTTGCCGCCGCAGTCGGCGGCTCTTTTCATCTCGCAGTCCGGCGAAACCGCCGATACGCTTGCGTCATTGAGGTACTGCAAGGAGCGTGGGCTGAAAATTGGCGCTATCGTCAATGCCTGCGAATCGACCATCGCTCGGGAGGCCGATACGGTTTTCCCGATCCTTGCCGGACCGGAGATCGGCGTCGCCTCTACCAAGGCTTTTACCTGCCAGCTTGCCGTTCTAGCAGCACTCGCCATCGGCGCGGCCAGAGCCCGCGGGACCGTCCCCGAAGACGAGCTGCAGGGGCTCGTCAGGAGCCTCGCCGAATTGCCGCGCGTGATGGGCCACGTACTCGAGAGCATCCAGCCGGAAATCGAGTTCTTGTCGCGCGAACTGTCAAAGTGTCGTGACGTCCTGTATCTCGGCCGTGGCACCAGTTTCCCGCTAGCGATGGAAGGTGCGCTGAAGCTCAAGGAGATTTCCTACATCCATGCCGAGGGCTATGCAGCGGGTGAATTGAAGCACGGGCCGATCGCATTGATAGACGAGAACATGCCAGTGATCGTCATCGCGCCCCATGACCGTCTTTTCGACAAGACCGTTTCCAACATGCAGGAAGTGGCTGCCCGTGGAGGGCGGATTATCCTCATCACCGATGAAAAAGGGGCAGCCGTATCGAAACTCGAAACCATGCACACGCTCGTGCTGCCGGTTGTCGACGAGATTATCGCGCCAATGATCTTCTCGCTCCCGATACAGCTTCTAGCCTACCACACGGCGCTCTTCATGGGGACGGATGTAGACCAGCCGCGCAATCTCGCAAAATCGGTCACGGTCGAATGATTGTGAACCTGTACAGGTGGCGATGCGCCTCCAGGAAAGCGGTACCCCTTGTCTGGATCCGAAGCCCGGATCAAACCAGATGACCATTGTTTGCTGCAATTGCGAAACTCGGTAGCGGTTACGAGCGGGTCTTTCGCTGCCTCGCCGGTGGAGATTGCCGAAGCTGGCAGTGTCCGTGCCGAAAGTTCGAGTTGCTGTTCAAGAAAGCCATCGGCGAGAATGGTCCACGAAGGATCGCAGGTCGCATGCGCTACGCCGACCAGGCTCTCAGCACGGGTAGCCTTGATACTTGATCAGAAGCAGGTGAGCCGCCATATTCCGGCCCGGCGAGTTCAGCGGCCCATCATGAGGCCGGTTCGGCCGAATGGACGACCATTTTTTTTATTTGCTAGGTGTGCGCCGCGGGGAGGAATCTCCGAGGGAGCTCCCAGTTCTTGGAGATGTTTATGAAGGATTCGCGCATTCCCGAACCAGTCTTGACGGCTATGTCCCAGGGAACCCACATCGTCCGCGCTTATCGCGAGCACCTTGGATATTCGATCGACGACCTGGCGGTCGCGTGCGGGCTGGCCGCTGAGGAAATCCAAAACATCGAGCGAGGTCTGAGGTACAGCAAGGGCTATCGGGATCGGATAGCGAAATCGCTTTCCATACCTGTGGGAATTCTTGAGTCGGAGTTGGACATTTCGGACGCCGCCTGATCAGTCGGATGATCTGCAATGGGTGGACTAGCTGTTGTGATGTGAAGCTTGCGGCTGATGTCGACCCTTGATTCGATTGGATGCGAATGCCTTCTGGCGCAGCTCGCCGAACAACAAAGCGATATAGCCGCCCGGAGTGCTACGAAACGTGCACGACGGCATCGGCTCGCGACGAAGGATTGTAACGGCGAACTCTTCCTAGTTCGGCAAGGCGATGCTGGCTTGAGCATCAACTCGGCCTACGGGCTGAATCGTCCAACATGGCGAAGTCGCGCCGCTCTGAAATTAACATGGCGGGCATCCTGACGTTTCCGGGTTGACTATGGGCGTTCGAACCACGAAAAGGGGCCGCTCTTCGTGAGTGGCGTGCGCCGGCAGTCTGACCCCCAAGCCCCCCGCCCAGGCTGCCGGCGCGCTTCTTCTGGTGGTTACGCGCGTCCATTTGCGATCTCGTTCAGTGAGTGCACCGCAAGCACCCTCTCTGCTAGCCTGAAAAATTCATGGGGGTTGGTGGATGTGGCGCAAGCCTTGAAATGACGTAGGATTTGGTTGCTTAAGCCGATCCGAAATTTCCCGGAGACCACACCCACCATGAACGATCTTGCGCTGCCGCTGAGCGGTTTGTCATCAGTCGGCGGCAAGTCCGTCGTCGCCCGTTTCGGCGGCATGCTGTCGTCCAACAGCGGCGTTCTGGCCTTGGCCGAGGTGGAAAAGCGGTTGCGGATGGCCGAGCGTCTGCCGCGTTGCATCGACGATCCGCGCTGCCCGGACCAGGTCGTCCACAGCCTGGCGGACATGATCGGCTTTCGCATGAAGATGATCGCCGCGGGCTACGAGGACGGCAACGACGCCAACCGGCTGCGCCGCGATCCGGTCTTCAAGATGGCCCAGGATGCGCTGCCGTCGGGTCGGGATCTGGCGTCGAAATCGACGCTGTGCCGGCTGGAGAACCTACCCGGCGTGCGGGAGTTGGTCGATGGGACGGGGGATGGTCGATCTCTATTGCGCCTCGTTCCGGCAGGTGCCGAAGCGGATCGTACTCGACATTGACGACACCTTCGACGCTGTGCACGGAGGCCAACAGCTTCGCCTGTTCAATGCCCACCATGACGAGTACGGCTTCCAGCCGATCGTCGTGTTCGATGGTGCGGGACGGTTCGTCAGCGCGATCCTGCGACCGGCCAAGCGGCCGAGTGGGGCTGAGATCCGCCCCCACCTGCGCCGTCTGGTGCGGGCGATCCGGATCAACTGGCCGAACATTCGTATCCTGCTCCGCGGCGATAGCCATTATTGCAACCCGCAGGTCATCGACTGGTGCCGCGCCAACGACGTCGACTTCATCTTTGGCCTCGCGCCCACCACGACCCTGCGCAAGCATGTCGCGGATCTGGAGGCCAGCACGACGGCACGCTTCGAAGCGTCGGCCAAGACAGGCAAGGTCCGCAGGTTCAAGGAGTTCGTTGACGGCGCCCGCGGCGCGGCCCGGGCCGGCAGCACTCAGGCGGCTATAACGGGCGCAGAGCCGACCCTGAGGCTTCCAGACATTGTCGTGTACAGCTTCAGACCCTCAAGCCGAGCCCGCAGGGCCTCGCTTACCTTTTACGGGGCGGCGGTACGTCCAAGCCGCTTCAACAGTTAAGAATTTCGCAAAGACGATACCCCCGGATCGTCGAGCTTCCGCTGCCACTTCCCGCATTCGCCGAGGCGGTCAATGACCCGCCCTTCACAATAGTTATCTGGCAAGCATCTGGATGCGAGAGATAATGTTGCCGGAGGCATCTCTCATGGCTTCTACACCTGCCTGAACGCCAGAACCGCGTTCGTGCCGCCAAAGGCGAAGGAGTTGCTCAGTGCCACGCGCACCTTGCGCTCGCGTGCCACATTGGGCGTGACGTCGAGATCGCAATCGGGGTCCAGCTCACGATAATTGGCAGTCGGCGGCACGACGCTCTCGCGGATAGCCATCACGCAGGCGATCAACTCGAGCGCGCCGGACGCGCCGAGGCAATGCGCGTGCATGGACTTGGTAGAAGAAATGGACATTGAGAAGGCGTGCTGACCGAAGACTCGCTTGATCGCCGCCGTCTCGATCTGGTCGTTGGCCTTTGTGCCGGTGCCGTGCGCGTTGAGATAGTCGACATCCTCGGCGTCCAGCCTGGCATCGGCAAGGCAGGCCCGCATTGCTGCCTCCGGCCCCTCGACAGTCGGCGCGACGATGTCGGACGCATCGGCGGAAAGGCCGGCACCGGCAATTTCGGCAAGGATGGTGGCGCCCCGAGCCAGGGCATGCTCGTAGCTTTCCAGCACCGCCATGCCGGCGCCTTCACCAAGCGATAGGCCCTGGCGATCGGCCGAGAATGGCCGGCAAGCATCGGGCGAAAGCACGCGGATCGCTTCCCATGCCTTCAGCACACCCCATATGAGCGGCGCTTCGCTGCCGCCGGCAAGCATCACGTCGGCCCGGCCGTGCCTGATCTGGTCCACCGCGCAGGCAATCGCATGGTTTGCCGAGGAACAGGCGGACGTGACGCCGAAGACCGGCCCGCGCAGGCCGAGACTCATGCTGACCTGGCCGGCAGCGGCACCCGGCATCGCCTTGGGTACAGTCAAGAGAGCGGCACGCTTACCGCCCAGCAGGATGGCGCGGTAGGTTTGCTCGATCGCATCCCACCCGCAGCCGCCAACGCCCACCGTCGCACCGAAGCGATAGCTATTTCCCTCTTTGGAGGAAAGTCCGGCCTGACGCATGGCTTCGCGCGCCGCAAGAACAGCGAGCAGGCTGAAGCGGTCCATGGAGATGAGTTGCTTGCGGTCGATGTCATGCTCCGGCAGCGCTTTGATCTCGGCACCAATCCTGACCCTCAATTCATGGAGCTCGGAGTTGACGATTGGGCCGATGGCGGAGCGGCCTTCTCGCATCTCTGTCCAAATGGCGGCGGTGTTGGTCCCAAGCCCGCAAATCCCGCCAATCCCAGTAATCACGACGCGCCTGTCCATTCACACCCCCGTAGCGAGCAAGCTGCGCACGGCTTCCACCATGTCCCCAACATTCTGGAGATCCGACCATGCCTCGGCCGTATTCATCTCGATCTCGATGCCGTAGGCCTGCTCCAGGTCCCAGAGAACGTCCGCCAATCCCAGTGAATCGATACCGAGCGAAGTCAGTCTCGTGGCAGCCGTTATCTCGCCGCCTGTGGCAGGCGCTATGCCGCCCTCCGACGCGGCGCGCTTCTTGATCATGGCGATTATTTCGTTGGCGAGTTGATCTGCCATCTTGTTCCTTTCCAGCTTGCGTTTTCGGCGTCGTTCAAAACCCGAGTCGCGTCGCGTTGCCAAAATTGCCCCTCATGGAGCCCTGTGCGCCGACCAAGCCCAATGCCCATAGGAACCGGACGAGTTCCGGCTTCTGCGGCGTCAGCCCGATGACGAAGAAAAGTCGCCGGCCTCCCGCTTTTGCGCCAGCACATCAAGAATCTGCGTGTAAATGGATAGGAACCGTCGTCAAACGTCAGCTAAACGCTGCGACGGTGGGTGCTGTCAGCGTATTCACTCGGCACCTCATATGTAATCGAGATGTTTCATAGCTCCGGACCAGTTGCGATCAACTATTGTACCGGTCCGCCATTCGTCGGAGAGTTCGACATGATCGGAGCGCTGCCTCTCATTTCCAGTACAATCTCCACCGCACGCGACAGATTTCCTCTTTCGGGCTCTTCTCAAGGGACTCGCCACGCGATAGGGGCAGTGATCGGCGCACTTGAGATCCTGCCAGGTCCATGCGACATTCCGGAAAATTGGTAAAATCCTTTGTTTCAATCAAATTCATCCACGCTATGGATAGCTAAGACATTCGTTTCAAAGGGCTCGATCTGAATCTTCTCGTCGTTCTCGACGCGCTGCTGAGCGAGCGCAGCCTCACGGCGGCGGCACGCCGCATCAACCTAGCCAAATTCATGGGGGTTGGTGGATGTGGCGCAAGCCCGTTGAAATGACGTAGGATTTGGTTGCTTAAGCCGATCCGAACCATTTCCCGAGACCACACCCACCATGAACGATCTTGCGCTGCCGCTGAGCGGTTTGTCATCAGTCGGCGGCAAGTCCGTCGTCGCCCGTTTCGACGGCGGCATGCTGTCGTCCAACAGCGGCGTTCTGGCCTTGGCCGAGGTGGAAAAGCGGTTGCGGATGGCCGAGCGTCTGCCGCGTTGCATCGACGATCCGCGCTGCCCGGACCAGGTCGTCCACAGCCTGGCGGACATGATCGGCTTTCGCATGAAAATGATCGCCGCGGGCTACGAGGACGGCAACGACGCCAACCGGCTGCGCCGCGCTCTCGACACCTTCGACGCTGTGCACGGAGGCCAACAGCTTCGCCTGTTCAATGCCCACCATGACGAGTACGGCTTCCAGCCGGATCGTCGTGTTCGATGGTGCGGGACGGTTCGTCAGCGCGATCCTGCGACCGGCCAAGCGGCCGAGTGGGGCTGAGATCCGCCCCCACCTGCGCCGTCTGGTGCGGGCGATCCGGATCAACTGGCTGAACATTCGTATCCTGCTCCGCGGCGATAGCCATTATTGCAACCCGCAGGTCATCGACTGGTGCCGCCCCAACGACGTCGACTTCATCTTTGGCCTCGCGCCCACCACGATCCTGCGCAAGCATGTCGCGGATCTGGATGCCAGCACGACGGCGCGCTTCGAAGCGTCGGCCAAGACAGGCAAGGTCCGCAGGTTCAAGGAGTTCGTTGACGGCGCCGCTAGTTGGAGCCGCGTCGAGCGCATCATCGCGCGGGTCGAGGTCGGCGCCCACGGTGGCGATATCCGCTTCGTCGTCACCAACCTTGCCGGTGGGAAGGCCAAGGCGCTCTACGAGGATGTCTACTGCCGGCGCGGCGCGGCCGAGAACCACATCGTGGAAGACGCATCTTGCCGCCGACCGCACATCCTGCACCAGAGCGACGGCCAACCAGTTCCGGCTATTCCTGCATGCCGGTGCTTACTGGTTGATGTGGGGCTTGCGGGCCGCGATGCCGAGGCGCTCGAGCTTTGCCGTCGCCCAATTCGACACGCTGCGATTGCGCCTCATCAAAATCGCTGCGCGGGTGGTCGAGATGAAATCGCAAATCCGCCTGCACCTGCCGACATCGTGCCCCGACCAGCGCATCCTGCGCATCGTCCTCGATCGCATCCCCCAACTCGCGACATAACGATGGGCGCAGGCGCCCGAAACGAACCCGCCGACCGCAACCTGTAAACCCCCGCCTGCCATCACGACGGATCATCGCCGGCACCCGACGAGGCTTGTCAAAATGCACAGGGCGGCCAGATCGCCGATGCAGGCCGCCGAAAGCTCATCGCCGTGCATCAAGGCGGCTAGATGGCAACGAGGCTTATGCCGCCCGTGCATCGCAGCTCCATATGCATGAGGGGTCGTCGCTTCAAAATACTTGATACATTTGCGCTTGCGTAGCTCCTTGCATGCGCGCGATGCCAGGAGGAGACCTCTGTCTAAACGCTCGCATCGATGCAACGCCGTTGACACCATCATCGCGGCGACCGCTTTGCCACGGCCGCCGCAGCCCTTTTCGAGCATCACGATCATGCCGGCGCCATCGCAGTGATGCACATGCAAATTCAGAGATGCACTCTGGCCATATGCTAGGTGCCCAGCATATGTCCGGCATCCCGCAACGCCGCTACGAAAAGACGGGCATTGCCGTTGGCATCCATCTTTGCCTGCATCGACAGGGGCATCCTGTGCCAGCTCTCCAAGGCCGCAATGTAATGTGAGAACATACCGTTAACGATGCAATAGTGGGTAACTAGGCCGTGTCCGTCTAACGCCAGCACGCCGAATTGGCCGCCGTGATATCGGATGGCTGCGACCCGCTGGACCTGCGCGTCACCGTCGATCCGAACGTCGAAAAGCAGGCTGCCGCGGCTCCTGGTGGCTATCTCGGCGGCTTTTTCAGCGAAGCTCAACGAGAGCGAGCGGACGCTTTCGACTGCCATCTGTAAAACCATCAAGTTCAGTTCATCCACTGCCATGAGGTACCTGTGCGCAAGACATGGGTGATTGCAATCGACCACACCGCTTGTTCACAGATGTCGGCTCACGACCGGTTATTCAGGGTTCGCCGGTCATCCATTGAGGGCGTGCTCATCAAAATGCTCCTGAAGTGGAATGCGCTGCATCTACGAAACGCGAGGAGCAGGCCAGCCAAAGCTGTCGCGACAATTGATCTCATAATCCATCCCGATATCTGGATTTCGGCATCGCTGAACATACCTGGTAAGTGAGCTGTTTGCGGCAAGCCCATCTCGGCTTTGTACCCCGAAACCGTTGCAATGGCGTCGCTCGGCGCTCGGGACCGCCAGGCTCTGCTCGTCGAGAACTTTGTCCCCGAGAAGCGTTCGACTTGAGCATTCCGCTCAAGGGTGACGTCTCGCCAGTCCGTGTCCTTGCAGCTCACCGCGAAGGCTTTTTGCGCATCGCACGCAAGCGCACGAATTGGTCTCCGTTCACTTCACAAAATGGTTTTCCTGAAGTACTGGAGCGCAGAGAAATCTCCGGTCGCAGCCTACCCGGTTAAAACAAGGACCCAACGATGAAGACTCTCGTCGTCTGCTCCGGCGGATTGGATTCCGTTACTCTTGCCCACAAGGTGGCAGCGGAGCACCAGCTTACCGGCCTGCTATCGTTCGATTACGGCCAACGGCATAGGAAGGAATTGGGCTTCGCCACCCTTTGCGCGGAGCGCCTGAGTGTTCCGCAGCGAATCATCGATATCCACGAGATCGGCGGCGGCCTTTCCGGCTCCGCGCTGACCGACAATGTGGACGTGCCCGACGGGCACTATGCCGAAGACACGATGAAGATAACGGTGGTGCCCAACCGGAACGCCATCATGTTGGCCATTGCCTTCGGCCTCGCCGCAGCGCAAGACGCTGACGCAGTGGCGACGGCCGTGCATGGTGGGGATCACGTTGTCTATCCCGATTGCCGTCCGGCCTTCATCGACGCTTTCCAGATGATGCAGGACCACGCGCTCGACGGCTACGCGCAGATTCGCCTTTATGCACCCTATGTGAACCTGACGAAGGCGGACATTGTTACGGATGGAGCCACATACGGCACGCCGTTTGCGCAGACCTGGTCCTGTTACAAGGGCGCCGAGCGTCATTGCGGGAGGTGCGGGACCTGCGTCGAGCGGCGTGAGGCGTTTCACATCGCTGGGCACCCCGACCCAACCGAGTATGAGGACTCCGACTTCTGGCTCGGAGCGCTGCGAAGGACCACCGCGTAATGTTCCGCATCACCAAGGAATTCCACTTCTCAGCCTCGCATCAGCTCACCTCATTGCCACCCGATCACCAATGCGCGCGCCTGCACGGACATAACTACATCGTCGAAGTGGAGCTTTCAGCGGATGGACTGGACGATCACGGCTTCGTGCGCGACTACCATGACTTGGCGCCATTCAAACGCTACATCGACGAGAGCTTCGACCACCGACATCTCAACGACGTGCTGGGACACGAGCAAGTCACGGCGGAATATCTGGCCAGACATTTCTACGAATGGTGCAAGGCACGCCTGAGCGAAACCGCGGCCGTGCGGGTGAGCGAAACGCCGAAAACCTGGGCGGAATACCGGCCATGACGAATACTCATCCCGCAATCCGCGTTAGCGAGATTTTCGGGCCGACGATCCAGGGCGAGGGCGTGCTCATAGGTTTGCCGACGATCTTCGTCAGAACCGGCGGGTGTGACTATCGCTGTTCCTGGTGCGACAGCCTCCATGCTGTGGACAATCAATTCCGCCATGAATGGGAGATGATGTCCGTTGGCGCGGTGTGGAAAAATGTGCTTGCCCTTTCCGGTGGCCGCCCGCTGATGGTGTCGCTATCAGGCGGCAATCCGGCCATCCAGCCGCTCGGCGCGCTCATCGACCGGGGCCATGGTGACGGTTACCGTTTTGCCCTGGAAACCCAAGGGTCGCTTGCCAGGGACTGGTTTGCGCAGCTTGACGTGCTGGTCCTCAGCCCAAAGCCGCCGTCAAGCCAAATGACGACAGATTGGGCCGCTGTCGAGGCGTGCCTCCAGGCGGCACAAGGCAAGCCCCAAGTCGTGCTCAAGCTCATTGTTTTCGACGAAAGGGACTACACCTACGCGAAAGACGCCGCTGCGCAATTTCCGCAACTTCCGATCTATCTGCAGCCCGGCAATCACACGCCGCCACACCCCACAAATGATGACGCGCCTGTCGACCTTGACGGAATATTGAAGCGCATGGAGTGGCTGGTTGACAGCGTGACCCGCGACAGATGGTTCGAGGCCCGCGTGCTACCGCAGCTGCACGTTGTGCTCTGGGGTAACAAGAGAGCCGTCTAGCCCAGGCCCTTTCCACTGGAACTGCGCCGGCAGAATTCGGGTGAACGGATGGTTCAGGTCGAAGGGAGCTGTCGCCGACAACCATGATCCGACAGGCAGGGCTCGAGCGGACGATATCGTCGCTGCGCCAAGACGCGTCTGGTCCGCTCCGAATCTTGTCTCGATACGACGGTCGCCGATCAACAAACGTACCGCGGTCCATGATCGACTGAGAGGCATGACCGTTCCTCTGAGTGCTCAGACTGCCGCCGAGTGCCTGGCCGTTCCAGCTTCGAAATGTTTGTCGAACCTGGCCGCGATGCTTCGGACGAAAGGGCGACTTTCAGCCGGCACAACGAATCTGTCGCCATCAAGTTCAAGCAATCGAACCGGATCGTGGAGGGCCATGGAACTTGACTGAAGGAGGAGCCTCTGGCCGGCCTCGCCGAAGCGTTCCACCAGATCGATGGCCGAGAAGGCGAAGTCGCACATCAAACGCTCGATGATCCAGCCGCGAACGCGGTCGTCGTTGGAAAGTGCGATACCCCGAACAGCGGCCAGCCCGCCGTCATCAACCGTGCATCGATATTCGCTGGTCGAAGGCATGTTCTGCGCATAGCCCTGCCGAAACTGGCTGATGGACGATGGGCCTAGCCCAATCAAGGTTTCGCAGCAATCGTCGGTGTAACCCTGAAAGTTCCGGTGCAGTGTTCCGGCGCGGGCGGCAAGGGCCAGGGCATCGCCGGGTTTGGCGAAATGGTCGAGGCCGATTGCTTCGTACCCCTGGTCCACGATCGCCCGCGCCGCCAGTTGCGATTGAGCAAATCTCTCCGCGGGACCGGGCAGCCATGCCTCGTCTATCATCGTCTGATGTTTCTTGAACCACGGCACATGGGCGTAGCCAAAAAGCGCTATCCTGTCCGGCTCCAGGGTCAGTGCCTGCGCGACCGTTGAGGAAACGCTCGCCCTGGTCTGGTGCGGCAGGCCGTACAGCAGGTCTAGATTGACGGATTCGACGCCGCGCGAACGAACACCGTCGACTACCGCTTTGGTCTGCAAAAAGCTCTGCTCGCGGTTGATTGCCTTCTGAACCTTCGGATCGAAGTCCTGGACGCCGAGGCTCGCACGAGTCATGCCGATTTCGGCAAGCGCATCGAGGCGGGCATCGTCGATATCGTTGGGTTCGATTTCAACGCTGATCGTGGCGCTGGGAAGAAAGCCGAAGCTCTTGCGCAGGGCGGTTCCCAGCGCCACCATATCTTCGGGCTTGAGCATCGTCGGCGAACCACCGCCGAAATGGACGGCACGCACACGACCTTTGCCTGCAACAAGACCGGCGACGGTAGCGATCTCGGCATGCAGTGAGCGGAGATAGATCGTCACCGGTTCGTAATGGCGTGTCTGCTTGGTATGGCAGGCACAAAACCAGCAAAGCTTGTCGCAGTATGGGATGTGCAGATAGAGCGAGATTTCGTCGCCCTCGTTGAGCGCTTGCAGCCAGCCACGACAAACGACAGCATCAACGCCTGGATGGAAATGCGGCGCGGTCGGATAACTGGTATAGCGCGGGACGTTCTCGCCAAATCTGGCAACTAGCTTTTGTCGCATGTCGTGGTCCACCGTGTTTGCGTCGCCCGAACTGTGGATGCTTGGATGAGCCTAAGCCCTGATTTCGATCAACCTTCAGCACGGACAAACTGCCGCAAGGATTTTTCTACCGTGGATGCTATCCTGCCCGCACGGACCGGTAGAGCGATCGAATGACATTACGGCAGGATATTCACAGTTCCGGCATCCCCGTTCTTTGCCTGTCTTGCGAGGCACGGCGCCGCGGTGTCTGTGGCGCGCTAGAGCCAGACCATTTGGCTCAGCTCGCCAAGACGTCGTCGCGGCACAATATCGAGCCGGGGGTCGAACTGATCGGCGACGCCGAGGCGGTCGACTGTTATTCGAACGTGCTTTCAGGCGTGGTGAAGCTCACGAAGAGCCTGTCAGATGGACGCCAACAGATTGTCGGCCTGCAGTTCGCCCCGGATTTTCTGGGTCGGCCCTTCAAGATGAAAAGTGCGATCAATGCGGAAGCGGCAACAGCTGTCTCGCTATGCTCGTTTCCCAGAGCGGCCATCGAACGGATGATGAAGCAGTCACCCGAATTTGTGCATCGCCTGCTCAAGCAGGCGCTGAACGAACTTGACGAGGCACGCGAATGGATGGTGACTCTGGGGCGCAAGACCGCACCAGAGAAGGTGGCGAGCTTTCTCCTCATGATTGCCCGGAACATCGGCTCCAATGTTGACCCGACGGCTAGCTCGACGTGCTTCGAGCTGCCGATGACGCGTGCCGACATTTCTGATTTCCTTGGAATCACAAACGAGACCGTGAGCCGTCAGCTGACCAGCCTGAGAATGGACGGCGTGATTCGGATCGAGAACAACCGCCGCGTCACCGTGGACAGCATGAGCCGGCTGGAACGGCGCTGCGGCGGCCGAGGCGCTACAGTAGTTTGAATGACGCAGAAGCTGCATGGCCCCCGTCACTTACTTCATTCGGGGCAGGGCATGCTCGCGTTGGGCTCAGAAGAAGTCGCGTAGCGACAGCCCGTTCTCCATACGATCGTATGCGCCAGTTGCCTTTCGGCTCGTGGGCGAAGCATCCACACTTGGCCGAAGTCAATACGCCTCATCCGCAGGGGAAAATCGCCGTCTCCCCAAAGCCATGAATGTCACGACGGCAGCGTAACGCTGGCGCTGGCTGTTCCAAGGCATTGAACGCGGGGTTCGGTAAGGCGTCGACCTGCTTTCCAGCGTCGCAGAAGGTGCGCTCCCCCACACGCCCGCGGTCGCCTCCGCACCCGGGGCCCGACCGGGGACGCCAGGCCCCATCCATAAACGGGCGGCCGGTGGTGCGCTTCCACATTCGATCGTCGCAGTCTGATCGCACCGAACTCGATGCTGCTCGAGCAAAATGGTGCGGCTCTGACATGGATCAGGGCGAGCAGGCGACGGCTGCGCAATAAGGCACCGCGGTTTGGCATCCGCCGGAATTGGAAATCGGGGCTTGCGATGAAATTCGGCAAAGAAATCGTGCTTCTAAGCCTGTTCGCATTCGCGGCTTTGGTGGCGGCTGGCGCTGGGGTGGATGAACCCTTTCGCCAGCATATGTGGGTCTTGTTCTTCGCCTTGGCTGGCTTCACTGCGATCCTACTGCGTAACACTGAGTTCAAGCCTGCCGCTCCGATCGACCCGTCCGCCTACATGGATGGTCCAATCCGCTATGGCGCCATCGCCACCATGTTCTGGGGTGTCATCGGCATGCTTGTCGGCGTGGTCATCGCGCTGCAGCTTGCCTATCCCGATCTCAACATACAGCCCTGGTTCAACTTCGGCCGCTTGCGGCCTCTGCACACCTCGGGCGTCGTCTTTGCCTTCGGCGGCAACGCGTTGCTTTGCACGTCTCTCTATGTCGTCCAACGCACATGCCGCGCTCGGCTGTTCGGTGGCGATCTCGCCTGGTTTGTGTTCTGGGGCTACCAGCTCTTCATTGTCATGGCCGCGACCGGTTATCTGCTCGGCATCACCGAGAGCCGCGAATATGCGGAACCCGAATGGTATGTCGACATCTGGCTGACCATCGTCTGGGTCGCCTACCTGATCCTTTTCCTGGGCACGATCTTGAAGCGCAAGGAACCGCACATCTACGTCGCCAACTGGTTCTATCTCTCCTTCATCGTCACCATCGCGATGCTGCATGTGATCAACAACCTCTCGATGCCGGCCTCCTTCCTCGGATCCAAGAGCTATTCCGCATTTTCCGGAGTCCAGGACGCCCTGACGCAGTGGTGGTACGGCCACAATGCGGTCGGGTTCTTCCTCACCGCCGGCTTCCTCGGCATGATGTACTATTTCGTGCCCAAGCAGGCCAACCGGCCGGTCTATTCCTACCGCCTGTCGATCGTCCATTTCTGGGCAATCATCTTCCTCTACATCTGGGCCGGGCCCCATCACCTGCACTACACCGCTTTGCCTGACTGGGCGCAGACACTCGGCATGGTGTTCTCGATCATGCTGTGGATGCCGTCATGGGGCGGCATGATCAATGGCCTGATGACGCTGTCGGGCGCCTGGGACAAGCTGCGCACTGACCCGATCATCCGCATGATGGTGATGGCCATCGCCTTCTACGGCATGTCGACCTTCGAGGGCCCGGTGATGTCGATCAAGACGGTCAATTCTCTGTCGCACTATACCGACTGGACCATCGGGCACGTCCATTCGGGCGCACTCGGCTGGGTTGGCATGATCTCGTTTGGCGCAATCTACTTCATGGTGCCGAAGCTGTGGAACCGTGAACGGCTCTACTCGCTGCGCCTCGTGACCTGGCACTTCTGGCTGGCGACGCTTGGCATCGTTGTCTACGCCGCGGTGATGTGGGTGTCCGGCATCATGCAGGGCCTGATGTGGCGCGAATACGACGAGCAGGGCTTCCTGGTCTACTCCTTCGCCGAAACCGTGGCCGCCATGCATCCTTATTACATCATGCGCGCCATCGGTGGGGCCATGTACCTCTTCGGCGCCCTGATCATGGCCTGGAACATTGCCATGACCATCCTCGGCTACCGGCGCGAGCAGGATCCGCTGCCGCGCTCCACCCCCGCCCTCCAGCTTGCGCGATGATGAGACAGAAAATGAGGTTGATGAACAGACACGCACTGATCGAGAAGAACGCTACACTTCTTCTCCTCGGGTCGCTGCTGGTCGTGACAATCGGCGGCATCGTCGAGATCGCGCCGCTCTTCTATCTCGACAACACCATCGAGAAGGTGGAAGGCATGCGGCCTTACTCGCCGCTCGAACTGGTCGGGCGCAACATCTACGTCCGCGAGGGCTGCTACCTCTGCCACAGCCAGATGATCAGGCCGTTCCGTGACGAGGTCGAGCGCTACGGCCACTACAGCCTGGCGGCCGAGTCGATGTACGACCACCCGTTCCAGTGGGGATCGAAGCGCACCGGACCGGATCTCGCCCGCGTTGGCGACCGCTATTCCAACCTGTGGCACGTGGATCACCTGACAGATCCACGGTCCGTGGTGCCGGAATCGATCATGCCGAGCTATGCCTTCCTGAAGGACAAGCCGATCGCGGTGAAGGACTTCTCGACGCATCTGGTCGCAAACCGGCGTGTCGGTGCCCCTTACACCGATGACATGATCGCGCATGCTAACGCCGATCTGATGACGCAGGCTGATCCCAACGCCGACACGTCCGGCCTCGAGGCCCGCTACCCCAAGGCCAAGATCGGCGACTTCGACGGCAACCCGCAGCAAGTCACCGAAATGGACGCGCTGGTTTCTTATCTCCAGATGCTGGGCACGCTGGTCGATTTCAAGAACTACGATGAGACCGCCGGCTACCGCTGAGGACAATGGCCATGACGTACAATTTCATGCGGGAGTTTGCCGACAGCTGGGGCCTACTTGCCATGGCTCTTTTCTTCATCGGATCCGTTGCCTTTGCAGTTCGTCCCGGAAGCCGCAGGCAAGCCGGCGAAGCAGCTCAAATTCCTCTGAAGGAGGACTGATCATGAGCAGCGATCACATCGACGAGGTTTCCGGCATCTCAACCACCGGTCATGAGTGGGACGGCATCCGGGAGCTCAACAACCCGCTTCCGCGCTGGTGGATCTGGACGTTCTACATCACCATAGTCTGGGCGATCGGCTACACCATCGCCTATCCGGCATGGCCTCTGCTGCACACGGCAACCAAGGGGGTGCTCGGCTACTCCAGCCGCAACGATGTCGGGAACGAGTTGTCCGCGGCTGAAGCGGCCAAGGGCAAATATGTCGCCGCGATAGAAGCGAAAAGTGTTTCGGAGATCGCGGCGGACGACACGCTGCGCGAATTCGCCGTCGCCGCCGGCGGTGCCGCGTTCAAGCTCAATTGCGTGCAGTGCCATGGTTCCGGCGCCCAGGGCTCCAAGGGCTTCCCCAACCTCAACGACGACGACTGGCTGTGGGGCGGCAAGGCGGACCAGATTCAGCAGACGATCACCCATGGCATTCGCTTCGCCTCCGATCCGGATACGCGCCTGTCGGAAATGCCCGCTTTTGCCGACATCATCACCGCCGACCAGATCAAACAGGTCAGCGCCTACGTCGCCAGTCTGTCGGGGGCCGTCGTCAATCAAGCATTGGTCGCGCCGGGCGCAAACGTCTTTGCCGAAAACTGCGTGGCCTGTCATGGCGACAATGCAAAAGGCAACAAGGAACTCGGCGCTCCAGATCTGACCGACGCCATCTGGCTCTACGGGTCAGGCGAAGCGGCCATCGCCGCCCAGGTAACCGCACCGAAACACGGCGTGATGCCGGCTTGGGGCGCGCGCCTCGGCGAGATCAAGGTCAAGGAACTGGCGGTCTACATCCATTCGCTTGGCGGCGGAGAATAGGAAAGAAGCCTATTCTCGTCCTCCCCCTCCCGCCAAGCGACGAGGCCCGGCGCAAGCCGGGCCTCGGCATCATCCAGAACCGATGAGTCGGCTTCCGGCGAAATCGTCGCTGGTGACTGGAGCTTCTCGTGCTCGATAACACGCAAATAGAACGGATCGAACCCACGACGGTCAACTCCGCCAAGGTGCGTCAGCCAATGTATGCCGCGCGCAGGAAGATCTTCCCGAAGCGGGCCTCTGGCAGCTTTCGCCGATTCAAATGGATCGTGATGGCGATCACGCTCGGCATCTACTATCTCACGCCGTGGCTGCGCTGGGACCGCGGTCCGTTTGCCCCCGACCAGGCGGTGCTGCTCGATGTCGCCAACCGGCGCTTCTATTTCTTCTTCATCGAGATATGGCCCCAGGAATTCTACTATGTCGCCGGCCTTCTGGTCATGGCCGGCGTCGGTCTTTTCCTGATCACATCGACTGTTGGCCGTGCCTGGTGTGGCTACACATGCCCACAGACCGTATGGGTCGATCTGTTCCTGGTCGTCGAGCGCGCGATCGAGGGCGACCGCAACGCACGCATCAAGCTCGATGTCGGTCCCTGGACCACTCGTAAGCTTGTGCTGCGGGCATCGAAACACGTCATCTGGCTGGTCATAGCCGCAGCGACTGGTGGCGCATGGATCTTCTATTTCGCCGATGCGCCGACGCTGCTCGGCGAACTCTTCACCGGCACGGCAGCGCCTGTCGCCTACATCACCGTCGCGGTCCTGACGGCGACGACCTACACGTTTGGCGGGCTGATGCGCGAACAGGTCTGCACCTATATGTGCCCATGGCCGCGCATCCAGGCAGCCATGCTCGACGAGAGCTCGCTCACCGTCACCTACAATGACTGGCGCGGCGAACCGCGCACCCGTCACGCCAAGAAGGTTCTTGCCGCAGGGCATCCCGTCGGCGATTGCGTCGACTGCAATGCCTGTGTCGCCGTCTGTCCGATGGGGATCGACATACGCGACGGTCAGCAACTCGAATGCATCACCTGCGCGCTCTGCATCGATGCCTGTGACGGCGTCATGGACAAGCTCGGCAAAGCGCGAGGACTGATCTCCTACGCGACGCTCTCCGACTACAACGCCAACATGATGCTGGCCACCGCAGGCGGCGCCAGCTCGGTCGATCCATCACTGGTCAGGCCGGATGACGGCCTGTTTTCGCACAGGGTGGCGCATTTCCATATCCGCAAGATCTTTCGGCCGCGCACTTACGTTTACATGGCTATGTGGTCGATGATCGGCCTGGGCCTGCTCTTTTCGCTGCTGACCCGCGACCGGCTCGAGATCAATGTCCTGCACGACCGCAACCCGCAATTCGTGACGCTCTCCGACGGCTCGATCCGCAATGGCTATACCGTCAAGCTGCTGAACATGATCCCCGAACCGAGAACGATTATCGTCACCCTCGGGGGTTTGCCAGGCGCAGAGATGAGCATCGTTGGCGTCGACCTCCCCGCCGATCGCTCCTTTGCGGTCCAGGTCGAACCCGACCGGCTGAAGATGCTGAAGGTTTTCGTGCGCCTGCCCGCCGACCAGATTCATGGCCAGGCGCAGACCTTCACATTCCGGGTCGAAGACAAGGTCAGCTTCGAGTCCAACGAATACACCGCCACCTTCAACTCGCCGGAGATCGCCAGATGAACGCCACCACGCGAAAACCCCGCGAGTTCACCGGCAGGCACATGTTGGCCACCGTCCTTGCCTTTTTCGGCGTGGTCATCGCGGTCAATCTCACGATGGCGACGCTTGCCAACACAAGCTGGACCGGCCTTGTCGTCGAAAATACCTATGTGGCGAGCCAGCAATTCAACAAGAAGGCCGAGGAAGGCCGGGCGCAGGCAGCGCTTGGCTGGACCGGCCAGTTGACCATCGCATGGGGTGAAGTCCGCTATGGCATCATCGACGCCGCGGGCAAACCGGTTTCCCTGCATGGCGTGAAGGTGCTGTTTCGCCATCCCGCTTACGAGAAAGAGGATGAGTCCGTCACGCTCGCCCTGGTCTCTGGCCAGGAGTTTGCAGCACAACACGTGCCAAGGAATGGTGTCTGGATCATCGAAATAGACGCCGATGCCGGCCTGGCAAAACCTTATCGCGACGTGCGCAGGGTCATGATTTCCAATGGAGCGCTAAAATGAGCTGCTGTGCACCGGGCGCGGAAGTCGCGCTGGATCTTGTCAGCGCCACTTCAGTTCTGCCGTCCAGCCAGGAGGTCAGGCTGGCCAGCCGATCGCTTGGCGACGACCTTCATCAGATCGACCTTTCGGTGCCGACCGTTCATTGCGGCGCCTGCATCCAGACGATCGAGACGGCCTTGGGAAAACTCGGTCACGTCGAGGCAGCTCGCGTGAACCTGTCAACCAAGCGGGTCTCAGTCCGCTGGCGCGGCGACGAGGCTCCACCTTTGGTCGCTGTGCTCGGCCGGCTCGGCTATCAGGCGCATTTGTTCGAAGCCGAGATTGATGCAAAGGACAAGATGCTTTCGGAGCTTATCCGCGCCGTCGCTGTTGCCGGCTTTGCTGCGGGCAACATCATGCTGCTCTCGGTGTCGGTCTGGTCCGGCGCCGAGGGCGCCACCCGCGACCTGTTCCACTGGGTCTCGGCCCTGATCGCCATTCCTGCGCTGGCCTTCGCCGGCGGCATCTTCTTCAAGTCGGCGTGGAATGCACTGCGCCACGGCCGCATGAACATGGACGTGCCGATCGCCGTCGGCGTGTCGCTGGCCTACGCAATGAGCCTCTATGAGACGATCACCCATGGCGACCACGCCTATTTCGATGCGTCGGTGTCGCTGCTGTTTTTCCTCCTGATCGGCCGCACGCTCGATCACGTGATGCGCGAACGCGCGCGGACCGCGGTAAAGAACCTGTCACAGTTGGCTGCGCGTGGCGCGATGGTGCTGCGCGGCGATGGCGCACGGGACTATTTGCCGGTTGGCGAAATCGAACCGGGGATGCAACTGCTCATTGCAGCCGGCGAGAGAATCCCCGTCGACAGCACGATCGTTCATGGAGCGTCGGATCTTGACTGCTCACTGGTCACTGGCGAGAGCACGCCGCGAAACGTCGCGCCAGGGGAGATTGTGCAGGCCGGTGTCCTCAACCTCACCGGTCCGCTGACGATTGAGGCGACAGCGGCCGCCAAGGATTCATTCCTGTCGGAAATGGTTCGGTTGATGGAGGCCGCCGAAGGTGGTCGCGCCCGGTATCGCCGTATCGCCGACTGCGTGTCGGCACTCTACGCGCCCGTGGTTCATCTCACCGCCTTGGCAACCTTCCTGGGCTGGATGGCGGTGACTGGCGACTGGCACCGGGCGATGACGATCGCCATCGCTGTTCTCATCATCACATGCCCGTGCGCGCTTGGCCTCGCCGTTCCAATCGTTCAGGTGGTCGCCGCGCGGGGCCTGTTCGAGAACGGCATCATGGTTAAGGATGGCTCGGCCATGGAGCGCCTGGCGACGATCGATACAGCCGTGTTCGACAAGACCGGGACGCTCACGCTTGGGAAGCCACGGCTCGTCAACGCAGCTTCAATTGATCCCGCCATGCTGGCAATCGCTGCCGACTTGGCCGCGCATTCGCGTCATCCATATTCAAAGGCCATTGCCAGCTTTTCCGTCAGCAGCAGCCAGCACAAATTCGACGCGGTGACCGAGCACCCGGGTTTCGGGATCGAAGCCACAGCCGCCGGTAGCACCTGGCGGCTGGGTAGACGCGGATGGGCTGGCTGGAAGGCTCGAACCGGCGGCGAAGGCAAACATGGCTATGGCGGAACAGTCCTGACGAAAAACGGCATGATTGTCGCATCCTTCGTTTTCGAGGATGCGCTGCGCCTCGACACCAGGGCAGCGATCGATCAACTGCGCAACGCTGGTATGTGCGTGGAAATGCTGTCGGGCGATACCGCGAAAGGCTGCGCCGAGGTTGCGGACGTGCTTGGTGTCGACGACTTTGTTCCCTGCCTGCTGCCGTCCGGCAAGGTTGAACGCATCGAGAGTCTGGCGAGAGACGGGCACAAGGTTCTGATGGTTGGCGACGGGCTCAACGACACGCCGGCGCTGAGCGCCGCGCATGTCTCGATCGCACCCGCCACCGCCGCCGACATTGGCCGCAATGCAGCCGACTTCGTTTTTCTGCGCGAAAGCCTCTTGGCGATCCCGCTGGCGCTGGACGTGTCGCGCAAGGCGGGAAGCCTGATCCGACAGAACATAACAATTGCGATCGTTTACAATGCTGTGGCCGTGCCGATCGCCATTCTGGGCCACGTTACGCCTCTCATCGCGGCGGTCGCGATGTCTGCCTCGTCATTGCTTGTGATTGGAAATGCGATGCGTCTGCAAGGCTTCGCAACGGGTGCGTCGCCCGAAACTGCGCGGCAGGACAGGCCCGCGCGGGCCGGCGCCTTGGCCCGATCCTCATGACGACGCTCGCCTATCTCATTCCGGTGGCGCTGTTCCTTGGCGCACTCGGCCTGTGCGGCTTCCTGTGGGCATTGAGAAGCGGCCAGTACGACGATCTCGATGGCGCGGCGGAGCGCATTCTTATCGACCGCGACGACGGCGCGGAGAATCCTCCTCGTTCCAAGTGACTTAGATCAAAGCGCCGCGCGTCGGGATGCCCCATCGTCGGCCGACGTAAGATCAGGAGGGTGAGGATGCGAGCCGAAGCCATCATGACGAAGCCAGTCATCAGGACGGATGCGAACGCGACGATCGCCGAAGCGGCCGAGCTCATGATTTCAAACAAAGTCAGCTCCCTCCCGGTAACGGACAGCGACGGTGCCCTGGTTGGCATTGTAAGCAAAAGCGACTTCTTGCGCCGAGAGGAACTTGGGACCCAGCGTGTGCGTCCGCGCTGGCTGGAGTTTGATCTTGGCCCGGGCACAGTCGCCGAAGACTATGCGCGCTCGAACGGACGGATCATCCATCAGGTGATGACCACACCCGTCATCTCGGCGCCTCCTGGCGCCTCGATTGCAGATATTGTCGACTTGATGATGCAACATCGCATCAACAATGTTCCGATTGTCGATCGGGAAAGGGTCGTCGGCATCATCACGCGAACCGATTTGCTGCTTATCCTGATCCGCGCCATGCCGAAACAGGGCACCACGCCACCCGATGACGACCTGATCCGCAACGCGATACTTGCCGAACTGCAGTCACAAACCTGGAGCGGTGGTGACTTGATCGATGTGAGGGTCAGCGACGGCCTTGTCGAACTGAAGGGGGCGATTGTCGACGAGCGTCAGCGGAAGGCAGCGATCGTTGCGGCTGAGAAGGTTGCCGGCGTCGGGCAAGTCAAGGACGGCCTCCTCCTCAGTACGGATCCGTTCGGTGACGGTTTCGAAGCTGCGAAAAAAGCGGGGACGCCAAGCAGAGTCCCTTTGGTTCTGCTCCCTTCCCACATCGTTTGGACATGAGGCCGTCGGCGAGTTGCTTCGGCGATAGCGCCCGTCATGGTTGGCGAGCACGCTGTCGGCAGCGAAGACGCCCGTCCTGAGGGAATGCGATGGCCGCTCCCTGTTTTGGTGGGGCTTGGACCGGGGCTTCCTGTGGATCTTGAAGAGCGGCCAATACGAAGATCTCGACGGCTCCGCCCAGCGGATCCTTATCGATCGGGAAGAGCCGCGAGGCTGAACGGGTTGGCGGCGTCAACGACTGTGCGGATGCTGGTCGTCATCGACCGAATCTTTAGCTGGCGATCGCCCGCGTTGTGACGATATCGCCGCGCGTGCGAAGAACGGATCAGCCGGCAATACGTTGACGAACTTTTGGCCAGGAGGGGCACCGCGATTGGGAAGCCGACCATTCAGAATGACTGGACATGCAACGTTTTCGCGGCAATCGACCACTCGACCCTGAACCCGCCGTTGCCGGGTTTGTCGAGCCTGGTTGATCCAGATCAGCGTTATCTCTTCATCGGCATGGTTTCATTGACCAAGCTTCCAACGGAGAACGCATGTCTATCGACGCTGGGGAGATGTGCAAACCGTGGGTGAATGCGATGCTTCAAGAGCGCTTCGTATCGCAGATAGACGCTATGGCGGCACGCTGATGGCCGGCTCTGTCGACACATTCGACATCATTGTCGTCGGAGCTGGGCCGGTCGGACTTGCCTTCGCAGCATCGCTCGCCCGGAGCCGACTCAAGGTGGCAGTGGTTGAACGGCAATCGCTCGACAGCCTGGCGAATCCGGCTTTCGACGGTCGCGAGATCGCGCTGACCCACGCATCAGTGAGAATCCTTCGCGAGCTCGGCGCCTGGGATGCCATCCCCGCATCGGACAAATCACCGCTTCATGGCGCGCGCGTGCTCAACGGATCGAGCCCTTTCGCCCTGTGCTTCGATACTCCCAGCGGATCTGGGGAACCACTCGGATTTCTGGTCCCAAATTGTCGGATCCGCGATGCCCTGTTCAAAATTGTCTACTTCCAGGATCATGCCCGGCTGCTGTGCGGCAACTCGGTCGTCAATGCAACAACCAGCGACGACGAGGCGGTCATAGCGCTTTCTGATGGCAGGCAATTGGCCGCTCGGCTGCTCGTCGCAGCGGATTCGCGTTTGTCCGCGATGCGCGACCTGCTCGGCATTGGCGCCAACATCCATCCGCTTGGCCACTCCATGCTGATTTGCCGAGTGAGGCACGAGCGCTTCAATCACCAGATCGCGGTCGAATGGTTCGACCACCATCAGACCATAGCGATGTTGCCGCTCATGGAAGGCGTGTCGTCGCTGCTTCTGACTTTGCGCTCAATCGAGGCCGATAGACTGTCTGTACTCGATGACGAATTGTTCCTCATGGAATTGATGAACCGGTGTCGAGGACGCCTCGGGCAGATGACCCTGGCAAGCACCCGCCATGCCTATCCGCTGGTCACGACCTGGGCGCACAAGTTCTCGGCACCGAGTGCGGCACTGATAGGAGACGCTGCCATCGGCATGCACCCGGTGACCGCGCATGGCTTCAACATAGGCCTAAGCGGCCAGAATCAACTCGCTCATAAAATACTGACAGCATGTCGCGCCCGCCGCGACATTGCCGATCCCGACATGCTCGGCAGATACGAAAACCGGCTGCGGCTGTCGGCGGCGCCGCTCTATCATGCCACCAACATGCTTGTCGGTCTTTACTCAAGCGAGCACCCGGCGGCACGGCTTGCAAGACATGCTGGGCTCCGCTTTGCCCAACATCTTCCCTTTGTCCGCCATGGCATTTCGGCCATGCTCAGGCGGTGAATCGCACAGAGCGCTACCGCTCTGGAGCGCTGTCTCGGCACGGCTTCTTTGTCTTGCTGGCTCCCGGCGTCGCGGGCAAGGCTGCTTCCTGGTGACGTTTCCGATCATGGCATGATTCGGATCAAGGCACGCGCGCGGGCGAAACCTTGATGATTCGGCAATGCTAAGCCAAAGGTGTGACCCGAAGCATGGTGAGCGCACTGGGTACCCTCGCTGGGTGGTTAACCCGTCCTTCAGTGGGCTTGCATAGGTTTGGTCCTCGCGAACAATGACGGAAGCAAACTGGTCCATTCATGGCACCCCTAAAGAAAGAAGAATCGCTGGAGGCCAAAATCCGTCAGGATCAGCTTGCTGACCTGAGGGCCGGGCTCTTCGTGTCGATGCCGATAAGCGCGATCCTGTCAGGCCTGATTTGCGGGGTGCAGGCCCTTTCTGGCGGCGGCTTTGCCGCTGCAAGCTGGTTCCTGGTCGTCAATGCGCTAAATGCCGCCCGGCTTGCACTCGCGCGTTTTCAGCTAAAGGAAACGGGGCGCCATCAGGATTTGCTCGACGTTTTGCCGCGCCTTCGCATGTTTGGCGTCCTTGCCCTTCTGGCAGGGTTTGCCTGGTCCTTCCCGGCCGTGCTGACTGTTGGATACACAACACCACAAGCACCGATGCATCTGGTCATACTGGCGGGCATTTCAGCTGGTGCGGTTACATATGGCAGTTCGTATGCCGCTGCGGCGACCAGCTTCATCACACCTCCACTCCTCATCACGGTGGCGTGCCTTTTGGCGAAAGGCAATTTTGAACGGTACATTCTGGCTTTTACCGTTCTGCTCTTCATGGGCGGCTTGGTCCGCGCTTCGTTTGTTGGGCAGGCGCGCTTCCGCGAAGCAAGCCGCCTGAGACATGAGGCAGAGCGACTTGCGTCGGAAATGGAGCGCAACTCCAGGGAGGACCATCTGACCGCCCTTCTCAACAGGCGGGGCCTTGAACACGCAATCGGTCGGTTCAAGACCGCGGATGGCCCCTTCGTGGCAATGCTGATTGATCTGGACGGCTTCAAATCTGTCAACGACACCTACGGTCACAGGACCGGTGATGAACTGCTTGTCATGATCGCCCGCCGCATAGAGCAGGAAGCACCGGAAGGCTCAACGCTCGCTCGTATCGGCGGCGATGAATTCGTGCTGGTTTTTCCCTCAACGAGAGCTTCGCTTTCTGCCAGTGATCTCGCCTCCAATATCATAGCCAAAATTGCTCGCCCCTATATCGAGGTCGCGTCCGTGCGCGTCGGGGCATCGATAGGGATATACTTGGCGCAGACGCCGAGCCTGACTGAAATGCTGTTGCGGGCGGATATCGCCCTGTATACGGCCAAGCGCCATGGCAGGAACGAATTTTGCCTGTTCGATGCCGAACTCGACAGGGAACTGCAACGTCGCCAGTCCATCGAACGGGATCTTCATTCGGCGATAAAGACGGGAAGATTGCAACCTTGGTTCCAGCCGATCGTGAAACTCGAAACCGAGACCGTGGTCGGTTTTGAAGCCTTGCTGAGATGGTCCCATCCGACGCATGGTGCCATCTCCCCACCCGAAATCATCACAGCCGCACGCGAAACCGGAATGCTTCAGCTGCTGACGCAAACCGTATTCGCCGACTGTTGTGCTTTTATCGACGGCTTGGTGAAAGCTGACCGTCGTAACATTCGTGTGGCGATGAATGTTTCCCCGCGCGAACTGGAAGCCGGCGATATCGACGACATGGTTCTGGATGGTCTGGCGGCAAGAGGCCTGCCTGCGACGATGTTCGAAATCGAGATTACCGAAGAATCGCCGGTGGACCCGGACAGAGTGGATGAAAAGCTCGGACGGCTTTCGCATGCCGGTATTTCCATCGCGCTCGACGACTTCGGCACCGGCTTTTCTACCTTGGCATCTCTCAAGGACCGTCGGATACGCAAGGTGAAAATAGACCAAGGCTTCATTCGCGGCTTGGCCAAGTCCCGAGAGGACCGACTGCTTGTCAAATCCGTCATCGAACTCGGTGACATGCTCGGGATCGAGGTCATGGCCGAGGGCGTCGAAACAGAGGCGGATCGGCAAACCCTGCACAAGCTTGGTTGCCGAACCGCTCAAGGCTTCCTCTTCTCCAAGGCTGTGCCTTTGATGCAAGCACTGGAAATGGCAGTCAAACAGTACGCGAACCAGTTGTGACCGCTCCCGCAGCGCCCGCTGTCGCGGCCGTGCGCTGCCGAATTTGGCTACAGAGACTTGCCTACTCGAAACACGTGGCATTGGGCGCTGTGCATCAGCCGGCGAACAGTTCCTTGTAGCCGGTCGTCACCATCCAGTTCGCACGGTCGATATGGCTGCGAAGAGCTTTGCGGGCGCGGACCGGGTCAATGGACGGGTCGATGCCGAGGATGCGCTCGGCCATCTCCTTTTCGCTGGCATTCTCGGCGCAGGCATCCAGGATCCGCAGGTAGATCGTGAAATGCTCCCTGTCGTAGCTCGTGAGGTTCTCCGACCAGGGGACTTCATCACTCAAACTTGAGCTTCGAGTCTCATCTGTTCCCATTGGTCCATTCATGCCTGCGAACCTCGCCTGTGAGCGCAGGCAGTATATCCCAAAATGGGATAATCCGAAACCGGGATTAGTCGCTGATCCGGTCTTTACCCGACCGGTTCGCCTCCATGCCCAAATCCCTTCGATCGCCCCGCCACCAGCGGTTCCTGGCCCGGCTGGTTTTGCTGCGCAAGGCCAAAGGCCTGACCCAGAAGCAGCTGGCTGACAAGCTTGGTCGTCCCCAATCCTTCGTGGCCAAGTACGAGGGCGCAGAGCGGCGTCTCGATGTCATCGAGTTTCTCGACATAACTGCGGCCCTTGACGCTGATCCGTGCGAGATTCTCTCCAGCCTCCGGTCCTAGCGGGCGCGCCGCATCTATCATGATCACGGACAGGAATATTGAGTGGGACAATGCCTCAATTTGTTGAAAGGCGAGCGCTGGTTTTCGGAGGAAGCCGCGTGCACGGCGCCGATGCCTTTTGGTTCTCGACGTAACTGCGGCGCCTGACCATGTGCGAAAAAACTTGGCGGGCGCCCGCGCGCCTGACGACGCGCACCAGGTGCTCGTGAACCGAGCCCGCTTTTCTTCGGCAAGCTCAGGCGGTCTCGGCCATTCGGCTTCGCCCCTTGGCGTGGGCAGCCCTTCGGGCTGTGACGGCCGCCGCCCTTGCGGGCGGCGCGGTTTGTCTGTTGGCCTTTCCCGGTGGCGCGGGGCGGGCGGCACTCCCTTCTAGACCCGCTGCGGCAGCCCGCAACCCTTCGCGTGCCGCTCAGGGTCCTCCTCTTCGTTCCGGTCCTTCGGATGCGGTCCGCCTACGACGGCGGGCCTTTCCGGTCGCGACTCGCCGCCCACCCCGCTTCCGGGGAAAGGCGCGGCGATTGGCGAGCGGAGGATAACACATGCGTGCAAACAGCAAGCGTACCACCAGCGGAGAGGCTGGCGCAGGCAAGGGCAGGCGCCCAGGCGCAAGCCTCTATCAGGAGATCACCGACCGCATCATTGCCGAGCTGGAGCGCGGCACCGTGCCATGGGTCAAGCCATGGGGCAGCGCAAAAGCAGGCCTCGGCCTGCCGAGGAATGCGTCCACGGGGCGCACCTATTCCGGCATCAATATCCTCATCCTGTGGGGCGCCGTCATCGAGCGCAGCTATCCCAGCCAGAATTGGCTGACCTTCCGGCAGGCGCTTGCCCTGGGCGGCAATGTCAGGAAGGGCGAGCGCGGCACGACGATCGTGCATGCCGACCGCTTTGTCCCAAAGAACGAGAAGGAGCGCGCACGCCACGAGGGCGATGCACCACAGGCCGTGCCTTTTCTGAAGCGCTTTACCGTCTTCAATGTCGCGCAATGCGACAATCTTCCGGAACACCTCCATGCCCCTGCCGAGCCGCTGCCACAGTGCGAGATCGTGCCGCAGGCCGAGACGCTCATTCTCGCCAGCGGTGCGGATTTCAGGGTCGGCGGCGATCGCGCTTTCTACATGCCGTGCAGCGACCACATTCAGGTGCCGCCGCAGCCAGCGTTCCATCAGCAGATCGACTATTACCGGACCTGCTTTCACGAGCTAGGCCACTGGACCGGCCACCCGACGCGGCTTGCTCGCGACCTCTCCGGCTCGTTCGGCTCCAAGGCCTACGCGCGTGAAGAATTGGTCGCCGAAATCACTGCCGCCTTCGTCTGCAGCAATCTCGGCATCGAGCCGACCGTGCGTCACGCCGATTACATCGGCTCATGGCTGAAGGTGCTGCGCGAGGACAACCGCGCTATATTCCGTGCCGCCAGCCTAGCTTCAAAGGCCGCTGATTTCCTGTTTGGCCTTCCGGCCGATGCGGAAGGCGAGGCGCAAGAAGGGATTGCGGCATGACGATGCGCGATCCTCAACTGACCGCGACCGAGCCGACGCTGCAAAGGAGCAGACGCTCATTCCCGGCGTCCAGCCGATCACCACGCGGGCAAACCCTCCTGATGGACGCGCCGATGTGTCCGCGCGCGGCGCAAAGCTGCTCGAGGTCGGTCTCTAATGGGGAGGCGGATCAGAGGAAGGTCCGGTGAACCTTTCTCCCGCCGGACGCAAGAAGTCAACGCGACCCGTTCTGACAAGGAGTCTTTCCATGATCCTGATCACCAATCCACTGCGCGCACGACTGCTCGCCCATGGCGCCGCCGCGACCTCGCTTCTGAGCGAACTCGACGCCGATGGCGACACGCTGTTCGGTCTTTGCGATCTCGGCTTCGGCTTCCCCGAACTTGGCAGCGTCAGTCTGGCCGAGCTTGCATCCGTAAAAGGGCCGCTTGGCCTCGGCATAGAGCGCGACCTGCATTTCCAGGCGCGCTTTCCGATCTCCGTCCATGCCGAAGCCGCCCGCACTTTGCGGCCACGTCACCGAGGCCGAGCGACTGCTGCGGCAGGCAGCAGACGCCCTATCAAAGCCCCATTCCGAGCTTCCGCCCGACACGGCGGAACAGCAGCGCCGATAGGCGCAAAAACCGTCCCGCCGCGTCGGCCTTCGGCCTCCGCGGCGGGGACAACCTTAACCAAAGCGAAAGGAGAGTAACCATGCAGCTTGCCCACATTCCCTTGGATCAGCTCAACATTCCGCTCAACATGCGCCATGGAAAACCGCGCCCGACATATCCGACATCCTGCCCTGCGTGCGTGCGCGCGGCGTGCTGGTGCCACTCCTTGTAGGGCCGAACGGCCAGCCGGAAACCTTCGAGATCGTCGCCGGCAGGCGGCGCTATTTCGCCGCGAAATCGCTTGCCGACGAGCGCGGTGAAGGCGATCCCTTGCCCTGCGCCATCATGGAGGACGGTGACGACGCCGATGCGCTGGAAGCTTCGCTGATCGAAAACCTCGCCCGCCTCGATCCTGACGAAGTATGGCAATGCGAGACGTTTCGCGGCTTGTCAGGCAAGGCCGCACCGTTCTCGACACCGCTGTGACCTTCGGCATCACTGATCTCAAGGTCAAACGCATTCTGGCGCTTGGCGACCTCTTGCCCAAAATCCGCGAAGCCTATCGGCGCGAGGAGATCGACACCGAGCCGGTGCGCCATCTCACCATGTCTTCCAAGGCGCAGCAGAAGGACTGGCTGGCACTCTGTGCCGATCCCGATCAATACGCGCCGCGTGGCTATCAATTGAAGCAATGGCTGTTCGGCGGCCAGTCGATTCCACCAAGGTGGCACTGTTTGCCATCGAGGAGTATCCCGGCCTGATCACCTCGGACCTGTTCGGCGAGGACAGCTATTTCGCCGATGCCGACCTGTTCTGGCAAAAGCAGAACGAAGCGATTGCCACCAAACGCGACACCTATCTCAACGAGGGCTGGAGCGAGGTTGTGCGCTGGAACCGGGCCAGTATTTCCACGCATGGGACCACGAGAAGACCCCGAAGAAGAAGGGCGGCAAGATCGTCATCACTGTCTCGCATCGCGGCGAGGTCGAGTGTCACGAGGGCTGGCTGTCACGCAAGGAAGCCCGCCGCGCCCGCGAGGGCGGCGAGCAAGAAGAAACAGCCGCCAAGCTGCCGCGCCCCGAAGTCACCGGCCCGATGCACAACTATATCGATCTGCATCGCCATGCCGCCGTGCGCGCGGCCATGCTCGACCATCCCGCCGTGGCGCTGCGCCTCGTGGTGGCGCACGCCATCACCGGTTCGGGCCTGTGGCAGGTGCGGCCTGAGCCGCAGCGCGCAGCCAACGAGACGGTAACTGCCAGCCTTGCCGGCTGCAAGGCTGACGCCGCATTCGGCAAAAAGCGGCGCGAGGTATTGGCCCTGCTCGGATCACCGGATGAGGATAGCTTGGTCGCCGGCGGCAATGGCGACGCCGTTGCTATCGCCGGCGTGTTCGCGCGCCTCTTGGCGCTCTGCGACGACGATGTCATGCGCGTTCTCACCCTTGTCATGGCCGAGACGCTTGCAGCCGGCAGCGCCGTCGTCGAGGCGCTCGGCAACCACCTGAACGTCGACATGGGCATATGGTGGCAACCGGACGATGCCTTCTTCGACCTCTTGCGCGACAAGGAAATCGCCAATTCGATGCTGGCCGACGTCGGCGGCAAGCTGGTCGCGGACGGCAATGTCGCCGAGAAGGTCAAGACGCAAAAGAACATCATCCGCGACTTCCTGGCGGGCGAGAATGGCCGCCCCTGGGTCGAGACCTGGCTGCCGCGCTGGATGAAATTCCCGGCCGAAAGCTACACCAGCCGCAGCGGCTCCGCACCGCCGATCAGTGGACACAAGTGCAGCCGCTGTTCGTGCGCGAATAGTCGATCAGGGCCCGAGCGGCGGTTCTCTCGATTACCGCCGCTCAGGTCGCGCGCGCCGCTACGGGCCACGCCGGCTGCCGATTGGGCGTCTTGTCGAGCCAGTGCCGCGCGCGAGAAATTCCGACGCCAGTTCGCCCCATTTCGGCAGCCCCGCACCGCGCCGGGTTGCTTGCTGAGGCGCCAAAGGCCCATGGGGCCAATTGTCCGATCCGGTTGCCGACAGAGCCCGCGCAGCCGGCGCTCTGCATTGCGGCCGGCTTCTTGTGTCACCGATCGCGCCACCTGTCTCCATTGTGTCTCGGGGACCATTCCCTGCGGCTGGCTTGTCGACCTATGGGCGGATCAGGCCCGCCCGAAACCCTCGCCGGCAGCTTTTTTCCCCGCCGCCTGCGGCGGCTTCCTCGCGCCGCTTCGCTTCAAAAAAGCTGCCCGCGCGGGTCCTCCGCTATCGCTGCGGCCGTCCCGGTTCCGGCGGTCCGGACGCGCCCATCACGGTCCGCCATCGCAGGGGAATGGTCCCTTGCGAGCACCAAGAGGAGACTGGAAATGACCGCGATCGGATACGTCACCAAACAGGAAAACGGCGGCTACAAGGGCCAGCTCAAGACGCTCAGCGTCCGCGCCGACATCGATATCGTGCCCAATCAGGCAAAGAGCGCCGACACCCATCCCGACTTCCGGGTGCTGACGCAAGGGGTCGAAGTGGGTGCGGGCTGGATCCGCACCGGCGAGACCTCCGGCAAGGACTATGTGAGCCTGTCGATTGCCGCCCCCGAGTTTGGCCCCCGCAAGCTCTACGCCAATCTCGGCCGCGCCGCCGGCCAGGATGACGACGACACTTACGCCATCATCTGGAACCCGGTCGACTAACCGGCCGATCCGGAAAGCCCCGCGCCGCCACCGGCGCGGGGTCCTCTCTCAGGACCCGTGAGGCCGCCGAAGGGGGCGGCGAAAACTCGCCTCCCACTCTTCGCCCGTCCCCAAAACGATCTCGCTCGCCGATCCTCGCCTTCGCTTGTCCGTAGCGAAACGAGGATCATCATGGACGACGAAAACGAACGCGCAGCCCGCGCCAAGAAGGGCAGTCCGTTTCTCAATACCGCGCAAGCCGCCTTCTATATCGGGCTGTCCCAGCGCACGCTGGAGAAGATGCGCCTCAAAGGCGGCGGCCCGCAATTCCGCAAGCACGGCCGCTATGTCCGCTATCACATCGACGAACTCGACGATTGGTCGAAGGGGCACGCGCAGGAGACCGGGCCCGAGGACGGCGGGCACGATTCCGGCTCGGCCGGCGAGGGAGGCCGCTCATGAGCCGGCGTCCCACCATCCATCTGATCGGCAGCCATCTGCGGCGCATTCGGGCGCGCAAGACGATCGCCATGGCCACGATGGGCCTTGCCCTGATCGGCTTCGCCGCCTTCGGCAAACCATCGCCCTGGCTGGTCTGGAACGCCTCGGCGAGTGCGCCGGTCGGCCTCTATCGCGTCGCGTCCGGATCGCCGGCTCTTGGTGATCTCGTACTCGTCCGCCCGCCAAAACCGGTCGTCGATCTGGCCGCCGAACGCTTCTATCTGCCCAGCAACGTGCCGCTGGTCAAGCACCTTGCCGCGCTGGCTGGCGAGCACGTCTGCGCCTTCGGCGACGCCATCATCATCGGCGGCGAGATTGTCGCGCGCCGGCTTGCAACCGACACGCAGCACCGTCCGCTGCCTTCGTGGAATGCCTGCCGAAAGCTCGCCGCTGCCGAGGTTTTCCTACTCGGCAGCGACAAAAATCGCTCGTTCGACAGCCGCTATTTCGGGCCGGTGCCGACCGAAAATATCATCGGGAGGCTCGTGCCGCTATGGACCGAGTGACCCTCCTGATGCTGGGCATGGTGTCTCTCGCACCATGCTCCTGTTCCGCGGCGACCAACACGAAGCCGGTCGTCATCTCCCATAGTCCGCAGCTTGCAAGATGGCAGCCCTTCGTAGCCGAAGCAAGCCGGCGTTTCAGCATTCCACAGACTTGGATTTATGCCGTCATGGATGCCGAAAGCCGGGGGCAGACAAGGCTCAATGGACGGCCGGTCACGTCGAGCGCCGGTGCCATTGGCCTGATGCAGGTGATGCCAGGCACCTACGAGGAGTTGCGCGCAGAGCTTGGCCTGGGAGCCGCCCCGCACGACCCTCGCGACAACATTCTGGCAGGCACTGCCTATCTGCGCGCCATGTATGACCGCTTCGGATTTCCAGGCCTGTTTGCAGCCTATAACGCCGGGCCGGAGCGCTACGAACAGCATTTGCAGCGTGGGCGGCCACTGCCCAGCGAGACGGTTTCGTATCTGGAAGAGGTCAAGGCGGCGGGCATTTCGGCCGCCGATATGGACGCGCTCACCGACAAATCCCGTTCCAAAAGCGCGCCGGGAATCCCTTCCGGGCAGTCGCTGTTTTTCCTCCGAAACGGTGTTTCCGTGACCGGCCCGAATGGCCACCTCCTGGTGCCGCTCGGATCGGAGCGAGCAAGGTCAGGCCGGCCGGATCGCAGGTGAGGGCAGCGGCTACCGCGGTTCGGGCGGGGGGCAGGGAGGCAGGTCCGCGGAAGGCAAGATAAAGGCATCGCCTCCTGAGGCGGCGAAGTGTTTGTCTGCACATCGTTTTCCCGGGAGGTTGCCTGCGGGTCCAGGAGGGTCTGGCGCGCAAGCCTCTGATTTTGCTGCTGGTTCATCGGAGGCCGCATGCAGGATGACGAATTCACGCCGAGGCTCGGCAAAATTGGCTCGCGCGGCTCGAAGGCGGGCAAACGCTACGCTGGCCAGGTCCAGGCCGCGGTCAACCGAGCAGGCGGCAGGAGCGGACGCGGCAGCCGCTTCATCGGAAGCCGGGTGGGGCGCGGCGGGGCTGCTGCCGCCGTTCTTAGAGCACGCGACCGCCACGCGGCGTTTCGGCAGCGGCGCGCAGTCGTCAAGGCACGCATCGTCAAGCTGGCCGGCAAGGGAGTCGACGGAGCTCGTGCGCACCTCCGCTACCTCCAGCGCGACGGCGTCACCCGGGAAGGCGAGCGTGGCGAGCTCTACGCTGCCGACAAAGACCACGCGGACGGCAGGGCCTTTCTCGATCGCGCGAACGGTGACCGTCATCAGTTCCGCTTCATCGTCGCCCCTGAAGACGGTATCGAGTATGATGACCTGAAGCTGCTCACCCGGCGCCTCATGGCGCAAATGGAAGAAGACCTCGGCACCAGGCTAGACTGGGTGGCCGTCGACCATTTCAACACCGGCCATCCTCACACCCACATCATCGTGCGCGGCAGGGACGATCACGGCGAAAACCTCGTCATCGCGCGGGACTACATCTCCTCTGGCCTGCGCGAGCGCGCAGCCGAACTGGTTAGCCTCGACCTTGGCCCGCGCACCGACCGCGAGATCGAGCAGCGCTTGCGCCAGGAGATGGAGCAGGAACGCTTCACCAGCATCGACCGGCAGCTGATGCGCATGCGCGACGAGGGGCATGTCTCACCAGCCAGCCGAGACACCTTTCGCCAGACGCTGCACCAGGGCCGCCTGCGCAAGCTCGAGCGGATGGGCCTCGCCGAGGAGATGCCTTCGGGTCGCTGGCGCCTGGAGGATGAGCTCGAAGCCACGCTACGCCGCATCGGCGAGCGCGGCGACATTGTCAAGACCATCCATCGCGAGCTGACCGGCAAGGGGCTCGTCCGCAGTGCCGCCGACTATCTTATCCACGATCGATCCGACGGGTCGGCCCAAACCGTGGTCGGACGTGTCGTCGGGCGCGGGCTGGCCGACGAAATCACTGACCGCCATTACCTCGTCGTCGACGGCGTGGACGGCAAAAGCCACTATTTTGATATCGGCAAAGGCGAGGCCACCCAACCGACACCAGAAGGCTGCATAGTGCGGATCAGGCCGAGGGACACCGGGCCAAGAAAAGTCGACCGCACAATTGCCGGCATCGCCACGGTCAACGACGGGCGCTACAGCATCGATATCCATCTCAAGCATGACCCCTCGGCCACCGAACGCTTTGCCGAAACGCACGTGCGGCGACTGGAGGCGATCCGCCGTGCGACCGGTGGCGTCGAGCGCGAGCCGGACGGCACATGGACAGTCGCGCCCGACCATCTCAACCGCGTCGCGGATTACGAGCGTCAACGAGCGAGGGCCCAGCCTGTTGTCGTCGACAAGCTCTCATCAATGCCGCTGGAGAGCCAAGTAGGCTTTGACGGCGCCACCTGGATCGACCAGGAGCTGGTATCAGCCCACCCTGAGTCCTTGCGCGACTCTGGCTTCGGTCGAGAAGTACGTCAGGTCCAGGCCCGCCGACAGCAGTGGCTGATCGCGCAAGGTCTTGCCCATGATGCGCAGGATCGGGTCATCTATCGCGCCAACATGCTTTCAATGCTGCGCCAACGAGAGCTGAACCGTGTTGCCAGTCAGCTCTCGGACGAACTCGGGCTCTCGTATTCTGAAGCGCAGCATGGCAATCGAATAGACGGTACGCTGCGCCGCTGCGTCGAGCTCGCCGGCGGAAAATACGCTGTCATCGAGAAATCGCGCGAGTTCACGCTGGTGCCCTGGCGGCCGGTGCTTGAGCATCATATCGGCAAGGAGGTGTCTGGCGTGGTGCGCGCCGAGGGGATTTCCTGGACGATCGGACGGCAGAGGAGCGGGCCTGGCGTTTCGTGAACTGGCTACAATTTATTTGTTCACTTTGAAACAGGTACTCAGCCCAGACGGAGTTCCTCCGCCTGCTGCTTGCTCGCAGCATTCATTTGGCGGAGAGTCAGTGTTCTGCATTTTGTAGTTCGCTCTGTCAAAAAGCGCTGGGAATATGCATCATGTTCTGCGTTGACACGGAAGCCGGGCCGACAGGTGCCGCCCTGTGGTTGCGGATCGGCTCCCGATGGCTGCCAGCTAGAAAGGTGGGCTGACTCGTGATAGCGCAAGGGGCTATGGCGGCCGCGGTACGGCGAAGCGAGCTCTGGCATCGAGGATGAAGCCGCACTTCCCGATCTTATTCTACTCGCAGGACCGGCAGACGCGGCGGTCGCCCCTGCGGGTGCTGTTGGCCCTGGCGTGAACTGGCAGTCCGTCCCGCGGGGACTTTGTAACGGAGAAAAGTCGCTGCGATGGCCCGGGTGACGATGCGGTCAGCGACCATGCCAGACGAGATCGGCAGCTTTCTGCCGCGGCACGGCGCCAGAGCCATCAGGCCGCCGCGACATCGGGTCTGGCGCACCTTCGGATGTTGGCTGGCCGCGGTTTACTTCGAGCAGCGCCGGGTGGGTCATGCGGTGCCGCTACTGGGCACCGAGGCAGCTTTGGGCATGAGACCCGTTCAATCGCGCCGGCCACGTCGGTCATCGCGACATCTGGAGTCGAGGCCAGGTCAGACCGGGAAAAAAACCTGCTCGTCGCGCGGGAGCCCCGGGTTGCGCCGTCGATCCTTCCGCCCAACTCAGCGCCGCGCGACCAGCAATAGCCCCTTGCCCCGAAACTGACGCCAAGCCGACGGACCCGCTCTGCGCATACCGATGCCGTCCGCGCCGTCGTCGGCGGAAACCAGCGAGCCGTGGAGCTCACACAATCTGAGCCGCTGGTGACGATGTGCATCGCCTACTTCCATCCGCACTCCTATCGACGAACTCGCCCGCTGCCCGCGGTGATGCGAACCCGTGGATGAATATTTCGCCGAAGCCGCAGTGGGGGCTCAGCCTCGACGATTTTTTTGCCTTGCCCCGGCGGGCGGCGCAACCGAGCATCGAGACAAAAAACGGGAAAGGGAGGGCACCAGCCCGTTAGAGCCGTGGCCATGATGATGTGGGGACGATCTCCTGGAAGAAATGTGGAGATCGACGCTCTCCTGACGCGCTCATCGAAGATTTTAGGCCGCGCCGACGTGGCTGCTTGAGCGATAACACTCACTCCGGAGGCCCCAGTGCGGCTCCTTGGCCAAGCTGCTCGGCACGCCGTGAGTGTGCTTTCTTGTTTGGGGAAGGGAGACTTACGTCTACAACAATCTCGTTTCGATCACGATGGAGAGTCGGCGAGACAAGTGTTGCTGATGTTCATTGGCTCCGTAGCAACTTCTGCAGTCACAATGCAGCTTATGTTCCTATGCTGGAGAGTTGGCCATTCAACTCGCGTAGCTCGCTTTGTTGCGGTGGAGCTTGGTCAGAGCACACTGCTGCTTTACCTGCTTCAGGGCGCCGTGTTTCGCTTCATGAATCTAATAGGGTTCGGAGAGCTTTGGGATCTCCCGAGCAGAATCGGGTTCGCCACTTTGCTTGGTGCCGCGATCGTTGTCTCCGCTTGACAATTCGCAGGATTGCGCGTGACCACGGATGGTTGTCGCGCGACTACGCTTAATATGTGACGACGCTTGCGCCTTGTAGGCAATTGTTGCGGCCGCCCACGGCCGACATGAACGTGCTTGGCCGCACGTTTCTAAGTGAGGCGGAAAGAGGCGCGCGACCCCTCTCCCCAGCAACCCGCCTTGCGGATTCCTCCTCTGCCCGCTTCGCAGACGAGGATACCCTCCGCCCCCTTGCTATTCGTTGCCCGCCGCTATGCAAAGGATGGGCGACCTGAATCCGTGCTCAAGCCGATCTGGCGGCAGAGGGGGCGGGCTGAACATGGGACCCGTGATTGACATAATTGCCGCGCGAATTCTCATGCTCGCCTAACCGGCCGGAACGATTTGCAATCCGGGCAGGCTCGACAAATCAAGGAGTAGCTCGTTCCGTGTCCAAGCCCAGACAAGTCTTGGTTATCTCACGGGCGCGATACAAAAGGCACAGGCTGGACTTGGCTGCCGGGGGCGGGGCTTGTCGACCGCTCGATTGAAAGTGAGATGCGAGGCGGAGAATCACCCATGTGCAGAGCGGCAAGGCGCTCGCCTACCTCCCTGTCATTCACCGTCAGCCGATGGTTTAGACGAAGATAGTCCGTCCATGTCGGCGTGCGGAATGTCTCGGTCCAAAGCGTCGACTTCTGAAGGTCGCGCTGGAGGGTCCAGTCCCGCGCACCGGCGCGGCTCTGAACGCGCCGCCTTTCGCGCATGCAGCTCAGAAATTCATCGATACTCTCCTCGGGTATCGAGTACTCCACCTTGATCACGATCGGACCGCTCCTGGGTTTCAAAGGGAGGGCCAGTTCTGGTGGCCTGAAGTCGACGGCCGCTTGATCCGATTCCTCCCATAGCCGCACTGGCAATAGCTTTCCCACAGCCGCGACCAGCAACAGTGCCGCTGCAGCACCTTCCAAAGCCCACGTCAGCGAATAGTACTGCGCGACAGCACCCCAGATCCAGCTGCCCGCTGCCATGCCGCCGTAGGTCAGGGCGTAATAGATGGACAGGGTCCGACCAACGACCCACCTTGGGCTTGCCAACTGCACACACACGTCGGTTCCGGTCCAGGTGACAACCCAGCCAGCGCCACCGATTGCAAGCGCGATCGCCGCCACAGCCACCGACGATGTGAGGGCCATCAAAAGGCAACACGTTGCGCAAGCAACGGATGCGAGCGTGATCAATCGGTTCTGGGACGTAATGCGTCTCAAGTAGCTGCTGCCAATGCCGGCTATGAAGGCGCCTGTGCCGAAGCCAGCCAATAGCACCCCGTAAACAATTGGCCCTCCCGCCAGCTGGTCGCGAACCAGGAGGGGGAGCAGAGCAAGGATCGAGATGCTTGACAGCCCGAATAGGGTTGCACGCACAATCGCCACTCTGATCTCTGAGGATATTGCCGTGAATCGCATGCCATCATGAATGGCCGTAGTCATCCGCTCGCGCGGAAGAGGCGAAAAGCGAACTTGCCACTTTGAGCGCAGAACAGCGCTCAACGGGACCAAGTCACTCAGCGCAGCGAGGGCGAAAGCCGTAAGGGGGCCTAGCAAAGCTAAGATTACACCGCCCAGCGCCGGTCCTATGCTCCGAACCACGTTGTAGCCCACCGACATCAGCGTCACTGCGGCGGGTATGTCGCGCTTTTCCAGGATATCGCCTACCGACGCGTGCCATGCTGGATCGTTCAAGGCAAAGCCGCATCCGGCCAAGAAACTCAGTCCCAGGATCAGCCATGGACTAACAAAGCCCAGTCCCACAGCGAGTGCCAGCGCCGTGGATGCCAGTGCGATAAGGCAGTGTCCGGCAAGCATCACGCCGCGGCGGCTGAAGCTGTCTGCAATGGCTCCAGCAAGGATCGACAAGAAGAACGCGGGCAGTGTCGATGCAGCCTGTACGAGCGCAACCATTAGATGGGAGGCTGAAATCGTCGCCATGAGCCAGCTTATAGCCACGCTCTGCACCAGCCAGCCAAGGCTGGATATCTGCGTGGCTGTCCAGATAGAACGAAAGACCGGGTTGTGAAGAGGGATCAGTGTGTTTGCCGCAAAGCGCGGAGGATCTTGACGCCGCATCACTTCTCTCCTCCACTGGGTGTCGTTCGTCCGCTCATTTGCTTACAGCGGTGCGCTCTGTGCACAGACTGCGTCACAACGAAGTTCCGAAATCGCGCTCGCAACAAGGACAATGTGACATCCATGGTGCTGATGCGCCTTGAGGTACCAACCTGGCCGTTAGCTGATGGGTCCCGCAGCCAGCTGGGTGCGGTCAGTTCTGCCCTGCGACTCTTGGCTTTGGACGGTGCTAGCGCCCCGATGGCCGGCTTGTCAAACTGCCGTAGTGCCAGCACATCCATCCCATCTGTTGACCGCGATCTCCGACGAGGTCGAGCAGCAGTAGGTCAACGGCAAATCTGGGTATTTCCGCTATCCGGTCGAGCGCGTGGCCATCGTCCGGAAACCCGAAGACGTTCATCACCCAGGCGACCACCACGCCCGAGACAATGCGACACGGCGGTAGGGGTTCACCAGAGGACGTGCGTTCTACTCAGCAGGAACATTGTTCTGCCGATCGTCGGCTGCGCCAGCCGTCACGTAAAGCGGCGCCAGAGTTCTTGCACCCGTCATTGGACTCCCGCTTTGCAGGTTTCGCCTAGGGCCTGCATCAGGTCATCTATAATGTCCTGAGGATGTTCAAGCCCTACAGAAATTCGCAGCAATCCGCCTGGCGCTTTGGACTTCGCACCTTCAACGGATGCGCGATGCTCTATCAGAGAATGCGTCCCGCCAAGGCTTGTCGCCCGGACAACAATCTTCAGGCGGCCGGCCACGGCCATTGCAGCATCGGCTCCGCCCTCGACGATAAAGGATAGCATCGCTCCGTAATGGCTCATTTGCCGCGTAGCAAGATCGTGTCCCGGATCAGTTTGCAAACCAGGAAAGAGCACTTTTTCGACGCGCGGATGAGACGCCAGGGCCTCGGCCACTTTCTGGGCGCCTTCGCAATGGGCGCGCATGCGGACCGGCAATGTCTGCAGGCCCCGCAACGCCAGCCAACAGTCGAAGGGCGCTGCGACGCTGCCCTTGTGTTTCTGGACCATCCGCAATGGGCGACCGAGGGGTGACGCGTTTGGGACAATGACGACACCGGCCATCAAATCCGAGTGGCCGCCAATGTACTTTGTCGCCGAGTGCATCACCGCGTCTGCCCCGATTTCGAGTGGCAGTTGAAGCACTGGGGTGGCCCACGTATTGTCCACCACCGCCAAGGCGTCTGCCTCGTGCGCGATTGCGCAGATGGCCGCAATGTCGACAACGCGGATCATCGGGTTTGACGGCGTCTCGACCCAGACGAGGCCAGTCCGCTTCGATGCCACCGCGGCGCGCAAAGCGTCCAAATCGCGCATGTCGACGGGGGCAAAGTCGAAGCGAGACCCAATGTCGGTCTCTTCGATCAGCGAACGAATGCCGAAATACATGTCATCCGGCAGAACGATCCGACCCGCCGACGGATGGCTCTCGAAAACTGCAGCGATTGCGGCCATGCCCGAAGCGAAGGCGATGCCGTCTCCCCCTCCCTCAAGCGTCGCCATGGCCGCCTCGAACGCATTGCGTGTCGGATTTCCATCCCTTGTGTATTCGAAGCCGGACGGAAATGACCCGTTGGCGCCTCGTTCGAACGTCGTGCTGGTGTGCAGCGGCATGGATACGGCCCCCGTGGACGCGTCGACACCTCGGCCGCAGTGGATCGCCTTCGTCTCAAAACGCATCGGTTATTCCTTCCTAACGGGCAGTTGCAATTTCGTGCCGGTCATTATACTGACCGCAATACGTGAGCCGAGGACCCAAGTCAATATAATGACCAATGTTACGGAAGCGTTTGATGCCGAGCAAGCGCTTGGGCAAGCGATAGCAGCCCGGATCCGAGACTTGAGGCGTGACCAAAGCCTGACCCTGGATCGCCTGGCTAAACTAAGTGGCCTATCGAAGGGAACCGTGGTCGCGCTGGAGCAGGGTAGGGCGAACCCCAGTATCGGCATACTGTGTCGGCTGGCGGCGGCGTTTTCGCTCTCGGTGGCCGATTTGTTGAACGAGCACCCTTCCACGGTGCGCCTTCCCATCGAGCGGACAGAGACCAGGAGGCTTTGGACGAGCGCCAAGGGAAGCTCTGCGCAACTGCATTCGTCGACCTCGGGACGCACGATGTTCGAACTGTGGAGCTGGGTCATGATGCCGGGCGATGTGTTTTCCGCGGACGCTCATAGTCCGGATACGCGCGAGCTGATCTCGGTCAGTCAGGGTGCCCTGAGCGTTGTGGTAGGTACCCACGTGGAAATTTTAAGCGAAGGCGAGAGTGCGCGGCTTGTCACTGACCAACCTCACTCATATGCGGCGGCATCTGATGTGCCCGCCCACTTCACGATGGCGGTGCTTGAGCGTGGTGGACACCGAAATCCGGGGCACTCGTCGACGGCAGCGAAGATTCAGGGGCACGTTCCGTAAGGCCCCGCCGATTACTAACAACCGCACATTCGCGACAGGAGATAAACCGTTGTACGTTCCGCCTCATTTTGCCGTCCCTGATCAGAACGCCCTGTTTGACCTTATCGAGAGACACCCGCTGGGTATCCTCGTCACCCAAAGCAAAGGCACGCTGGACGCGAACCACCTCCCTTTCGAGCTTGACCGCTCGAAGGGAGACAAGGGCGTTCTCAATTGCCATGTCGCTCGCAAGAACCCAGTCTGGGAGGAAGTCGCCAATGGCGATGAGGTTCTCGTAATCTTCCGTGAGGCCGACGCTTACATCTCGCCGAACTGGTATCCGAGCAAGCATGAATTCCACAAGCAGGTGCCGACCTGGAACTATCTCGTCGTCCATGCCCACGGACGCATCACTGTCCGGGATGATGAGCGGTATGTGCGCCGCAACGTGGCGAAGCTCACTCACATGCAAGAAGCCTCGCAGCCGGTCCCATGGAAGATGGGCGACGCGCCGAAGGACTTCATCGACACGATGGTCAGGGCAATCGTCGCCTTGGAGATCGAGATCACCGGCCTGGTTGGAAAATCAAAACTCAGCCAGAACAAAGAGTTGCGCGACATTCAGAACCCTGGCGAAATGCTGCGTGCCCAAGGGGCCATTGCGATGGGAGAAGCGATGCTCGCGGCTGCGGCGGTCAAATCCCAATAGCATGTGTCTTGTCCCGACAAAGCCGCTGGTGCCGGCTTCCCGACGGGTCACCTAGTCCGCCTTGACGCACGGCAATAGCGTTTGACGGCCTGAAGCGACGCTGTGGTCACCCTTGTGATGCTTTTCCACGCGCCTGGTCAGGCGACAGGATTGCTCCGTCGTGAGGACAGGCGGGAGTTTGCAGGTTGCGGTGGGCGGGTTCGTTTCCGGCGCCTGCGCCCCGTCGTATGTCGCGAGTTGAGGAATGCGATCGAGGGCGATGTGCAGGATGCGCTGCGGGAACGTCGTCGGCTGGCACAGACGGACTTCCGATTTCACCTCGACCACCCGCGCAGCGGTTTTTAATGAGGCGCAAACGCACGCGTGTCGAATTGGGCGATTTCCCTTGGGCGCCGAGCTCGACCATGCGCGATGATGCGCTCGACGCAGCTCCAGCTGGCGGCGCCTTCAACGAACTCCTTGAACCTGCAGACCTTGCCCGAAAGCACTTGCTCTTACGGGAGATGATTGGCTTTGTCGCCGAAGCGACTGATGGAGATGTTGGTGGGCGCCGCCGCGTAGGCGACGACCCCGTAATCACAGCGGGAGCTCGCAGGCGGGGTCGACAAACACCCTTGATTGGCCGAGCTTGAGGTGCATCTCTATCAGGCTGATTGCTTATTGGGCTGGTCCAGCGTTTGATCGGACCCATGATCCATCCGACCAGCTTGTGAGGGATGCAACCGAACCAGGCGCTGCTCCCACAGTCTTCGCAGGCCCTCCATTAGAGCTGCATGCCTGGCCTGATCCGGCTCAATCATATTGAGGTGATCTCGCAACACGGCTTCGCCCTCGATCCGCATCAGTAGATTAAACAAGTCGTTTGAAATTCGCACACTGTCAATGCTGGAGTGGTTCGGAATAATCTCGCAGACAGTCTCCTGATGATCTCGCGCTGTGTAAGCACGGGTTTGATGGAGGGAGACTGAGGGAGGCAATGAAATCGCAAGCGCAGTCCAATCCTGCAGCGTTGCAGCCCGTTTTTTTACCAGGAAGGGCCCGACCACAAGTCCATCCAGCTCTGTCGTCAAAAATGTGGCAATCGCGTCTGCAACGGTATCCACGATCGGTTCAGCATTGTTGTTAAAGGACGTATTGAGCAGAATTGGAGTGCCTGTCCGCTTCTTGAAGGCATTGATGACCTCCCAGTAAGCTGGGTTGGCATCGCGCGATACTGTTTGCAGCCGAGCCGTACCGTCGACGTGCGTAATGGCACCCAACAAGGCGCGCTTTGAGTCACGCACGCGAACGACGAAATTCATGAATGGAAATTCGTGCTTACCGTCCGGGAGGTCGAAAAATTCGCTCGCATCCTCTTCCAGCACAGATGGTGCGAAAGGCCTATAGCCTTCGCGCTTCTTGACCATGGCATTGATCCGGTCCTTGTTTGCAGCGGGCCGAGGGTCGGCAAGAATGCTGCGGTTGCCCAGCGCACGTGGCCCAAACTCCGAACGACCCTGCACCCAGCCGATCACGGCGCCGTTGGTGATCCAGTGGGCTGCACTGCTCGCTACGTCATAAGAGCGTTCAACCTCGAGATGTCCGGACCATGCATTCAGTTCCTGTTCCACGGCGCGGTCGCTCCCGAGATCAGGACCCCAATAGACCTCCTGCAGTCGCTCACGCGGCGCGGGGCGGCCCATCTCGTTAGAGACTATCAGCGCAGCTCCCAATGCGCAGCCAGCGTCGTGAGACGCGGGTTGCACGAAGATGTCTTCGAAAAGCCCTGAATACAGCAGCTTGCCGTTCATCGTGCAGTTGTGGGCTACCCCTCCCGCCAGACACAACCGCTTCATGCCGGTGGCCTCACGGTGGTGCCGGAGAATGTGGAACACGATCCGCTCAAGCGCTTCCTGCAGTGACGCACTCACATCTCGATGCTGCTGGGTGAAAGGCATTCCCTTTCGCCTGATCTCGATGTTGCGGAGCAACGCCGGACCGATGCGGTCGAGGTGAACACGGTAGCCACCGTTGGCGGAGAGCTCGTACAACTGCTCGAAGAGCTCGCGATAGGGAGCGGGGTCGCCATAGGGCGCGAGTCCCATTACCTTATACTCGTCGAACATGCCGTAGCCGAGACAGCGGATCGTCTCGAGATAAAACAGCCCAAGAGAATTGTCCTCCGGGAAAGCCTCGATTTGCGTAATTTCTGTGCCAGACCCTACCGCCACAAGGCCCGACAGGAAATCACCACAGCCATCAATCGCTAGAATGAGACTTTGTTCGAAGCCCGACATTGCAAAGGCGCTCACGGCGTGCGCCTGATGATGCCCTACGAATGAAATACGCGAACTGTCCAACTTAGTGCCGAACTCACGCGCTAACAGGTTCTGCACCAACATTTTAGCATCCAACGGAGTGGAGAGAATGTCCGGTTGGGAAGCGGACATACCTTCAAGCATGGCGTTGGCATAGGGCTCGCTGGCGTAGACCGCGACACGATCAATGTCGCTGAGCTGAACCCCGGCCGTCGAGAGACAGTATTGAATCGAACCACTTGGCAGCTTGTTCGAGTGCTTGATTCGATTGAGGCGTTCCTCTTCTACGGCGGCTATCACCTTTCCGTCTCGGACGAGCACCGCGGCGCCATCGTGCATAAAGGCGTTCGGACGCTCGAATCGGTTTTCATGGACTTGGTCAAGTCCGCCGCTGATTCCTAGACACAGCATTTCTTTCTCCAAATAGTAACGGGAAGCCAAATTGGCTTACCTCGACTGTTCCAACTAAATAGGCCGTGTTGTCGCCTGCAGCTGCGACCGCCCGTCAGGCATCAGCGGCATCGAAGAAAGCCCCATAAACGATCAATGAGATGCTTCGACTGTGACGCCTACAGTGCCATCACGCCGAGAGCTTGGCTGGATCATCCAATCCTGAGCGGCTGCTGACATGTATCCGGCGATGTTGTTTTCATCGGCAGAACCAACTTGCGATGCCGCCTGTTCTTGGGAAGGGCGGCCGTCGACGAATAACAGTACCGCCCCCGTGAACTGGCCCGATTTCATTCTCCGAAGCGACCATGGTCGCACCGCGCGACATTGTCGGCCAGTTGCAACTCACTTTCTCGGCACGACCTCCACTGCACGTCAGGGCGCATCGAAGATTTTCTCCTTTGGATTATACCTAAGGCAGCTTTCGTCACGCGTTAGAGCAGCGTGTGATTGGTGCGTGAGGCTCTTTTTTGTCCATGCACGATTCCGGAAGAGTGATGAAATCGATTGTTTTGATCAAAGTCATCCACGCTATGAATAACAGCCGCAGCACATGCGTTTTCAAAGCGCTTCAGGCTTCCCGGATGGCTACTCCGATCTGAAGCGCATGGCATTCCAAGCGCTCTGTCAACCAAACGATGAGTATCGGCGTCGACCCTCATTGCCTTCGTGTTCGCGACTCCGTGACAGCGGCTGGCATTGTGTTTGTAGGGCATCGGGCGAAGATCATGTCGATCGGCCATCTCGCCTGCCTATTGACAAACCCTTGAACAATGATCCACGCACCAGCGCGATTGTGATCACGAGCGCCTCTGAGCTCTGGAGGTTCGGTTTTCTGAGGGTTCCTGGGTCTCCGAAGCGATGGAGGTAGCTAGCTGTGAGCTTTCCATAGGTTGTGCTCTTCATGGAGTGGAGCATTTGCGTCTCGAAAGCGGTTCTTCAGTGGAACCGGCGCCAAGGCCCGTCTGTGGTCGTTCAGAACACGGGGTGCCGTGTCCAAACCGGATATTCGAGCGGGCAGCCGCCGGAATTTGACCCATGGAAATGAGCGCCTGTCAGGAGGCGTTCGAAAACGGCGCGATCTTCATCGCGGCTGTTTCATGGTGTCATTCCTGACATCTTCTTTATAATCGGCAGCTTGCGGATAGTCTTGCCCGTCGCCGCCCGTAGCGCGTTGGCGACGGCCGGGCCGATCGGCGGCACACCTGGCTCACCAACTCCCGTGGGCGGCTCCTCGGACGGCACAATGTGCACCTCGACTCGCGGCATCTGCTCGATCCTGAGCGGTGTATAGGTATCGTAGTTCTCTTGGTCTACGACACCGCCCTTCAGGGTCAGCTCCTCCTGGAGGATCGCACCTAGCCCGAATCCGATACCGCCCTCCATCTGAGCGCGAATCTGGTCAGGATTTATCGCGGTGCCGCAATCTACCGCGCAGACGACGCGGTCGACCTTGAAACCATTTTCATCGTTGAGGGTGATCTCCACCACATCGGCGACATAGGTCGAGAGGCTTTCATGCAGGGCCACGCCGCGGAAACGGCCTTCCGGCAGAGGCTTGTCCCAGCCTGCCTTCTCAGCAGCCACTTTAAGCACGGCGGCATGCCGTGGATGGTGACCGAGCATTGACAAGCGGAAGTCGACCGGATCACGGTTCGCAGCGGCGGCGAGCTCATCGATCAGGGTTTCCACCGCGTAAGCGGTGTGGGTGGAGCCTACCGAACGCCACCACAGCACCGGGATGTTCACGTCCGTGGTGGTCAGCTCGACCTTCAGGTTCGGGATCGCATAGGGCAGGTTGGTGGCGCCCTCTACGGAGGTTGGATCGATGCCGTTCTTGATCATCGCCGCAGAGGTCGAACCGCCCAAGACCGATTGACCCACGATGTGGTCATGGAGAGCGACGACATTGCCTTTCTTGTCGAGCCCCGCCTTGACTGCGTGCACATAGGCCGGCCGGTACCGCCCACCCCGCATGTCATTCTCGCGGGTCCACTGCACCTTCACTGGCTTGCCGCGTCCCAGTGCACGCGCTGTGGAAACAGCTTCGATAATGACATCTGCATCCAAGACCGCGCGGCGGCCGAAACTGCCGCCGGTCTTCATCACGTGCAGCCTCACCTTGTCCGGCGTGGTGCCGCCTACCTGAGCGGCAGCCGCCTGATAAAGGTCGGGCATCTGGTGTCCGCCCCAGACATCGATGGTGCCGTCTTCGTTGATTCGGGCGGCCGCGTTGAGTGGCTCGATCGAAGCATGGACAAGATAGGGGAATTCGTAGTGCCCCTCGATGATTTTCTCAGCACTGGCGAACGCTGCGGGAGTGTTACCGTCGTCGCGCGCGGTGGCCGCGCCCAGATCGTCTGCTGCCTTGTTGTATTCGGCCATGATCTCGGCCGTGCCGCGCTCTTCGGCCTTCTCCTCGTTCCAGGTCACCTCCACGAGGTCGCGGCCCTTCAGCGCCGTCCAGGTGTCCCTGCCAACCACGGCAAGGCCTCGCGGCGTCTGGACGACATCGACAATGCCGTCGAGTGCCTTGGCCTTGGTTGCGTCGAAGCTCTCGATCTCGGCGCCGAACTTCGGCGGATGGATCATAACGGCCGTCTGGAGTCCCTCCATCATGAGGTCGATCGTGTAGGTCTGCGCGCCGTTGGTCTTGCTGGCGGAATCGTAGCGCTTGAGGCTGTCCGATCCGATCTGGGCCCACTTGTCGCGCGGCTTTAGCGGCACGTCGTCGGGAACCGGCATTCCCGCTGCGGCTTCAGCCAGGTCACCGTAGCGCGCCTGCATCCCTGAGGCGTGCGACACGACCCCGGAAGCGACTTTGATCTCGCCGGCTGGCACGTCCCACCGCTGCGCCGCGGCCGCCACCAGCAAGGCCCGTGCGGCAGCACCCGCCTTGCGGTAGCGTTCCCACGACGAGCCCATCGACGTGGAGCCACCAGTTGCCTGTGCGGCCCCGCCCCAGGCGAGATTGCCGTAGAACGCGGTATTGCCATATCCGCCGACCACGTCCACCTGCGCCCAGTCGCCGTCGAGCTCTTCCATAACCAGGGTGGCGATGCCGAAATAGGAGCCTTGTCCCATCTCGAACTGCGAGGAGTGGATGATGATTCGGTTCTCCTTTGTGATCTCGACATAGGTCTGGAAGGGGTTCGCCGGAACCTTTGCAGGGGTCGTTTGTGCGATGTCGGGCGCGGCCAGCACTGGCCGGTAGCCCACTGCGAGGCCGCCGGTGGTAACGCCCGCGCCGACGAGGAACCAGCGGCGCGTGGGCCGCACGGCAGTATGCTTCGAGCGAAACTGCGACATGCCTCAAGTCTCCAGCCGGTTGGCGGTCTCGTGGATGGCCGCGCGGATGCGATGATAGGTGGCGCAGCGGCAGAGGTTGCCGCTCATCGCCGAATCAATATCATCGTCCGTCGGCTTAGGCGTTTCTGTAAGGAGGGCCACGGCCGACATGATCTGGCCAGACTGGCAATAGCCGCATTGAGGTACGTCGAACTCGGCCCACACGGCCTGGACCGTTTCGCCTATCTTGCCCGACACACCCTCAATGGTGGTGATCGAGGCTCCTTCGATGTCGCCGACTGCGGTCTGGCACGAGCGCGTCGGCATGCCGTTAACGTGAACCGTGCAAGCGCCGCACTGGGCAAGCCCGCAACCGAATTTCGTTCCCGTGAGTCCGATGACGTCACGGACCGCCCAGAGCAGCGGCATCTCTGGATCGACGTCGAGTGTTCGCGCCTCGCCATTGAGGGTAAAAGCGACCATTGCTTGCTCTCCTTGTCCTGAGCTGGCTATCTCGTTGAGCCTCCGCCCGCCTGGCAACCGAGCTCTTGTTGCTGAGGCCTAGCGACCACACCGTAGGAACGCGCAGCTCAAGCAACAAGCCGCTAGGTTGGCGAGTTACGAGATCGTGAAGTGGGTCGTGTCGAAAGGCTGGAGGCAACTGAATGTCATTTTTTGGGCGGACAGGCCGCTTTAGGCTGGGTTACACGAGACTGGACATTCGGGTCGTCGCGAACATCGACCGCTGGTCGGCCGCGTCCGGCAGGGCCCTGATTGGCTACACGAAATGAAATGGGACTACTATCGATGGGGGCCTACCTCGACCCGCAACCTCCACGACTGGACCCTCAGGTTTCCGGCTATCGTCCCGGGCGGTGGCCGAGCTCGGCGCCTCGGACGCGATAATAGGCGGTGAGGCGTTCGTCGTTGACCAGAAGGCTTGTCGCGCATTCCCAGTCTTCAGCGGGCTCTTGGCCGCGGCGGGAGACGTCAGGACCATGCTTGCCGGCTTCGACCTGCTCAAGATCGACGGCGAGGGTCTTCGCGATCGGCCACTCGTCGATCGGCGCAAAGCGCTAGTTAACCTGCTGAGACGCCGCCAAACGGCATCGTTCTGAGCGACGAGATCAGCGGCGGCAGCGACATTCTCGCGCAAGTCTCCCAGTTCGGCCTCGATGGGCATCGTCTCCAAGCTGCGTGTCAGTCCATATCGATCCGGCCGGCGCCAAGAATGGGTGAGACAAAATGCGTGCTGAGTGATGAGTTCATCGTCATCGGCTGCGAACCCGGCAACAGTTACGGCGGTCGGGAAGCGTGCTCTGGCGAATGTCGAGGACGGAAATCTGGTGTTCGCCGGCGGCATTGGCACCGGCTTCAATGCGCGCACCGGGCCGGAAGTAAAGCGCCGGCTCGATGCCATTCCAATGGATAAACCACCGATTCCTAGTTTGAAGGCGAACGGTGCGGCATGGGCGGAGTGCCCTGCGCAGTCTGTACCTCCGCAGTCGATTGTCGAGTTCGAAGGGGGTGTGATTGGCGTCGAGACCGCTCCAGCCATGGCTATCAGCACGCCGAGTGCGTTGTTTTCGATCAGTTCTCGAAATGAGCGGGTAAATACCTTTCACTTGCCGAACGGGGTTTGCTGTTCACCGGCTGGCATCCGATGGCAAACCTTTCAACGCGGCGGCGATCTGGCGCTTCGCTGCTGGGGGCAGAGGCAGGATGGGACGCGGGGGTTCGGCACTGCAAACGTCGAGCAATTCAGCGAGTGCATAGACGACGCGAAGGCTCGAGAACTCCTTGAAGAGGCTCCAGATCGGGACCAGCGCGGCATTGATCCGTCGCGCTTCGGCCGCATCGCCCTGTTGCGCCGCTGTGACGATCGTCATGCAGACCTCGGGCAGGATGCCCGCGAGGACGCTGTACCATGTGTCGGCGCCGGCGATCATGGCCTCGGCGGCGTTCCAGTCGCCGCTGTAACCAATCGAGAACCCTTCCGGCAGTGTGCGCCTCTGGGCGATCAGGTGGTTCTTGATCGCATCGCTTTTGTCTGTCGGATTCTTGATGGCGACAATCCCAGCCACCTTTGCCAGGCGGCTGACAAGGGGTGGACTGAAATGGAAATGCGTCGTTCCTGGATTGTCGTAGACGACGATCGGCAGGCCACTTTCGCGCGCCACAGTGGAGAAATGATCGAACACCTCGTCATCAGTAAGCGGGGTGTAGGAGGCGGCGGCAAGCAAACCCGCAGCTGCTCCAAGGGCCTTGGCGTCTTGCGCGAGCCCCACGGCTTCATCGGTGCGCAGCGCGCCCACACCCACCACGACCGGCATTTGCCCCGCCGTTTGGTCCAAGGTCTCGGAGAGCGCCCGCCGCCGTTGCTCGCGCGACAGATAGATGTATGTGCCGGTGCTGCCGAGAAGACCGATGGAATCGACCTGAGCAATGCCAAGCCGAGCAATCAGCCTGCGCAGGGCAACGCTATCGACGCGGCCGTCACGATTGGTCGGGGTGATGGGGAACGCGGAAAGACCGCTCAGGAATGCCATGGCAAGGCTCCAGATCTATGTGTGAGCGCAGAGGTGGCCGCACGCCAGGTCATTACAAGACGTCCAAAGCCCGCCGCAGATCGGCGATCAGGTCATCAGCGTCTTCAAGCCCCACCGAGAGACGCATGAGATCCTCGCCGACTCCATCGGCCAAATGGGCATCCTTGCGGATCGGCTGCCGAGCACGGGTGAGGCTTGCTGGATGATAGATGAGGCTGTCGGCATCGCCGAGGCTGACGGCGCGAATGATCAGGTTGAGCCGGTCCATCATCCGGCGCGCTCCTTCGTATCCAGCGTGGAGGCCAAAGGCCAACATGCCCGATCCGTTGGACATCTGTTTTCGCGCCGTCACCTGATCAGGGTGCGAGTCGAGGAACGGATAACTCACAAATGCCACCGCCGGGTGCGCTTCCAGCGCCCGAGCCACCGCAAGGGCTGTGGCGCTGTGCCGTTCCATACGCAGCGTCAGCGTCTTGAGACCGCGCAGGATTAGGAAAGCTGACATGGGCGAGAGCGCTGCGCCGGTGATGTAGCGCAGGCCCGTTTCATGCAGCGTACGGAGCGTCTGGGCGTCGCCGAGAAGCGCCCCGCCAAGGGCATCGCCATGACCATTGATGTACTTGGTCATCGAATGGAGCACGATGTCCGCCCCGTGCTCAAGCGGTCGCTGGAGCGCGGGCGAGGCGAAGGTGCTGTCGACTGCAACCCTTACACCGCGCGCGTGAGCGCGCTCGGCAATTGCCGCTATGTCGAGGATGCGGCTCAGCGGATTCACCGGCGTCTCGAAGAAAACCAGCCGCGTCCGCTCGGTGATCGCAGCATCGAGATTGTGAGGATTTGACAGATCGACCGCGACGACCTTGATGCCGAAGCGGGGGACCGCCTGTTCGACCATGGCAAGCGTGTTCGCATAAAGCGTCTTGTGGACGATGAGTTCATCGCCCTGGGACAGGAGCGACAGGATCAGAGTGCCGAAGGCCGCCATCCCCGAGGCAACAACCAGCCCTGCCTCGGCTCCTTCCAGATTCGCGAGCCGCTGCTCGAGGATCTCGGTCGTGGGATTGTATTCGCGCGCATAGAGCCTTCCACCAAGGGCGGCGGCGGCATCGTTTGCTGCCACGCTTTCGAACCCATAGGTTGACGTCAGGAACACTGGCGGCTGGACGGCATTGGAAAAGCCGGCCGGATCGTAGCCATGATGGATCGCCCGGGTGGCAAATCCGGGGCTGGTGCGGTTGAGCGACCCCGTGGGAGCATCGGTTTCGGATTGATGGGAGCTGGTCATTCGGCCTCTGCGATCTCTCTTGGGGTTCCGAAAGATTGACGGCAACCTGGCCAATGTGAAATATCCAGTTGGCGATGAAAGAGATGGTCCAGTCTTCAAGTGCCGGGTCTGCAGCGCGCTCGCACGCGATGGGTGCACGCCAGATATACGAAGCCCTTCGCGAGCAAATCCTCGGCGGCGTCTACGAAACCGGCAGTCAGTTGCCATCCTCCCGGGCCCTGGCAAATGACCTCGGCGTTTCGCGAACCACGGTGACGGTCGCCTATGAACAACTGGCTGCGGAGGGTTTCATCGAAGTCCGTCAAGGCGCACGACCTCGCGTTGCGTCTTCGTTGATGGGCCATGGGACGGGGCGCACTCACGCGCAACCGGTCGGCCCAATCCACCTGTCCGCATATGGCGAGCGGCTGCGCGCGACGTCACCCTGGCCAGATTATCTGCCGACTGGGCTGAAGGTCGAGTTCCGCTATGGCGACCTCGCGCCGTCGGATTTCCCTTCATTGGTCTGGAAACGCGCGATGAACGAGGCGATGGGGCAGCGCCCGCTGCGTCTTGCCTATGACGATCCTCGCGGCTCGCGCCGGCTTCGCCAGGCGCTTCAGGGCTATCTCTGGCGCGCCCGGACCCTGAGCTGCGACCTCGACCAGATCATAGTTGTGAACGGTTCGCAGCAGGGCCTTGATCTGTGCGCGCGCCTGCTTCTCGATCCCGCCGACCGTTTCGTCATCGAGGATCCGTGCTACAGGATGGCGCGTCAGGTCTTTGCCAGTACGGGTGCCTCACCCATCCCGGTCATCGTCGACGAAGACGGGATGAGGACCGAGTTGCTAGCGGGGATCGGAGCACGACTGGCTTATGTGACGCCATCGCATCAGTTTCCGCTGGGCGGCGTCATGCCGATCGCGCGCCGCCATCAGCTTCTGAAATGGGCGCGGCACAACAACGCCTATGTGATCGAGGACGACTACGACAGCGAATATCGCTACGACATCAATCCGGTCCCTCCGCTGCACAGTCTCGAGGACCACGGGGCTGTCATCTACCTCGGCACGATCTCCAAAACGCTCTCGCCGATGCTGCGCATCGGCTACCTCGTCGTCCCGCCCGAATTGCAGGAGGTCTTCGCAACCGCCAAACAATTCGCAGACCGGCATTCGCCGGTCGCTGAACAGGAAGCGCTGGCATCGTTGATCGAGAGCGGCGGCTACGAAAGCCATGTGCGCCGTGTGCGCAGGCTGAACGGCGAGCGTCGGGAAACGTTGTTGGGTGCCTTGCAGCACAGCTTCGGGGATCGCATCACTGTCCAGGGAGCAGATGCGGGACTGCACGTCGCGGTTTGGTTCAATGACCTGCCACGATCGCGGGAAACGGCCTTGGTCGAATCCGCCCGCGACGCTGGCCTGGGGCTACACCTGATCTCGCCGCTCTACGAACGGCTATCGGACGAAGGCCGCACCGATCGCGTCGGACTTGTCATGGGCTATGCCGCCTTGAGCATTCGGCAGATCGGGAAGGGCGTTGAGGTCCTGCGAGAGGTTGTCAAGCAGGTGCAAGACGCGATGCCGGCGCGGAACAACTGAGCCGGGGCGACGCCGAAAGCTGGCGCTGAAAACGGTCCGAGGGCCCCCCGTATTTCTTTCCAAACAGCCAACTGGACCGGGAAAATGCCATGCAACTGGCGCTGTTGATCAGGCCAGTTTTGCAGCAGGTTTCCACGGACGAATTTCCGAGAGCGATGATGACCTGGCGAGGAAAGCTGCTTCACGTCCATATCGCGCCTGCCGCCTCCTATGAAATGGAGGAGCTGGCGCAGGCGCAGCTTATTGCCGGCCAAGGCGTTGTCGGAGACCGCTACTACCTGGGGACGGGGACCTATTCCGCGCGTCCTGACGTTCGCGAAGTGACGCTGATCGAAGCTGAAGTCTTGGACGCCATCGCCCAGGGCGAACCCAGAATTCCGGGCTTCAAGGCCAAGCTCGCACCCGAAGATCACCGGCGCAATCTGACGACACGAGGCGTTCCGCTTAGCCATCTTGTCGGCAAACGCTTCCGGGTCGGGGAAACGATTCTCAGGGCCGCCCGGATGAATGTGCCGTGCAAGTATATCGAGGAGTTGCTCGGGCTTCCGGGTCTCTACGAGGGGCTTCTGAACCGCTCCGGCCTGAACTGCACAATCGAGGTCGGGGGCGTGATCCGCCCCGGTGATCTGATCTTGCCCATCGACGAGTGAAACGCCATGGCCTCGCCGCGCATCATCATGAAGCTGACCGTGACCGCCGCCCGCAAGGAGCCGGGCGACGTGCTGGTCATCGACCTGAAACACCCACGCAAACCTGTGCTGCCGGCGTTCGAAGCGGGTTCTCACGTCGACGTCCATCTGCCTGAAGGGAAGGTGCGTCAGTATTCACTTTGCGGCGACCCGACCGAGCTTGGCCGCTACACCATCGCGGTGAAGCGCGAGAATGACGGCCGTGGCGGCTCGGCGTGGATCCACGAAACCATTGCCGTCGGCTCCACACTGCCTGTCTCCGCGCCACGCAACCATTTTGCGCTCAAGCCAGGCGAGGGGCCGACTTTGCTGCTGGCAGGGGGAATCGGGATCACCCCGATTCTGGCCATGGCGCGCGCGCTCACCCGGCAGGCCAAGCCCTTCGAGTTGCACTATTTCACCCGCAGCCGGGCGCTCACGCCACTCTTGGCGGCGATCGGGAGCGATCTTCCTGGCGGCAATGTGCGGATCCATTTCGACGACGAGCCTCAGACCCGGCAGAACATCGCCGCGCTGCTGGCGAACCGTTCGGACGACGCGCAGACATACTACTGCGGACCGCCTGGCTTCATGGCGGTTGTGGGGCGCGCGGCTCAACACTGGCCCGAGGGTACTGTTCATTTCGAAACTTTCCAGCCTCCCGAGTTTGATGGCGCGCCACCGGAACCGTTCGTCATAGAACTGGCTGAGGGCAGGGTGGTTGAGGTTTCGGCTGAGACCACGGCACTGGCCGCCTTGCGTGCGGCCGGTGTGCCGTTGATGGCCTCGTGTGAGAACGGGGTGTGCGGGACCTGCGAATGCGCAATGCTGGCGGGACAGCCGATCCATCGGGATGCCGTCCTGTCCAAGGAGGCACGCGGCCACCGCTTCATCCCCTGTGTGTCGCGCGCGACAGGTGTGTTGAAACTCGATCTTTGACCATTTGGGCGGGGGTCCTGTGAGACCGGCAGCTGATTTGCGGGAAACTGAATGACGAGGAAACTGGAATATCTGAACGAGATCGAGCGCTGCGTCTCCTGGCTCGCAGCCTGGACGATCCACCACGCCAACCACGTCCGCGAGGGCGATGAGATCAAGGTCGGGGGGCATCAGGCCTCGTCCGCGTCGCTGAGTACCATCATGACCGCGCTCTACGGTTCGGTCCTGCGCCCGCAGGATCGGGTGGCGGTCAAACCCCATGCGGCGCCGATCTTCCATGCACTTCAGTATCTGGCGGGCAACCAGACCCCCGAAAAGCTCATGAACTTCCGCGGCTACAAGGGCGCGCAGAGCTACCCTTCGCGGACGAAGGATGTCGACGATGTCGACTTCTCGACCGGGTCGGTGGGTCTCGGCGTTGCTCAGACGCTGTTCTCGTCGCTGGTGCAGGACTACGTCTCGGGTCACGGCTGGATGAAGGAGCGTGCCGAGGGCCGAATGGTCAGCCTGATCGGCGACGCCGAGATGGATGAGGGCAACATCTACGAGGCCCTGATCGAAGGCTGGAAGCACGGGCTCAGGAACTGCTGGTGGGTGGTCGACTACAATCGCCAGTCGCTCGACGCCGTGATCCGGGAGGGCCTCTGGCAGCGTTTCGAGCAGATTTTTCGCAACTTCGGCTGGGACGTGATGGTCCTGCGCCACGGCGCTCTGCAAGAGGCTGCCTTTGCCGAGCCGGGGGGCGAGAAGCTGCTCGAGTGGATAGAGCGCTGTCCGAACCAGCTCTATTCGGCGCTGACCTTCCAAGGGGGTGCTGCCTGGCGCAAGCGGCTGCTCGACGAGATCGGAGACCAAGGGCCGGTCACCACTCTGATCGAACGCCGCTCCGACGACGAGTTGCAGGCGTTGATGACGAACCTTGGCGGGCATGACATGCCGAGCCTCCTCGAAGCCTTCGAGGCGGCGTCCAGGCATGACCGTCCCGTCTGCTTCATCTGTTACACCATCAAGGGCTACGGTCTGCCGCTTGCCGGACACAAGGACAACCACGCGGGGCAGATGACGCCCACGCAGATGGAAGACTACCGCCTGCAAATGGGCGTAAAGCGGGGTGAGGAGTGGGACAAATGGGCGGCCGCCACCTTGCCGGAAGCGGAACTTGACGCCTTCTTCGCAAAGGCGCCGTTCTTCAGTGAGGGGCGTAGGAGGCTGTCTGCGCCGTCGGTGCCGGTGCCTGAAACCCTTCCGTCACCGGGGCAGCCCGGCAAGCCGCTCTCGACCCAGATGGGGTTCGGCCAGATCCTGAACGACATCGCACGCGAGCGCAGTCTGCTTGCCGACCGCATTGTCACCACCTCGCCCGATGTGACGGTCTCGACCAATCTCGGTGGCTGGGTCAACCGGCGCCGCCTTTTCGCCCGGGAGACCATGGCGGACACCTTCAAGGCCGAACGCATTCCGTCGACCTTTACCTGGGAATTTGGGCCGAAGGGGCAGCACCTCGAGCTCGGGATCGCCGAGTCGAACCTGATGATCATGCTCGGGGCACTCGGTCTCTCGCACTCGATCAATGGCGTGCGCCTGCTGCCGATCGGGACAGTCTATGATCCCTTCATCTACCGATCGGCCGACCAGCTAAACTACGCCTGCTATCAGGATGCGCGCTTCATGCTGGTCGCAACGCCCTCGGGCGTGACGCTAGCGCCCGAGGGCGGAGCACACCAGTCGATCGGCACCCCATTGATCGGCATGGCGCAGGATGGGCTTTGCGCCTTCGAACCGGCCTTCGTCGACGAACTGTCCGTGATCATGCGCTTTGCCTTCGATTACATGCAACGTAATGGCGAGGGGGATCCGGATGAGATGACGTGGCTGCGTGATCAGACCGGAGGATCGGTCTATCTTCGCCTGTCAACCCGGCCGCTCGAGCAGCCGCTGCGCGACATGAACCCGGCGCTCGCGCGGGACATCGTCAATGGCGCCTATTGGCTGCGTCCGCCTGGGCCCAACGCGAGTGTCGTCATTGCTTATCAAGGCGTCGTCGCGTCGGAGGCGATTGCCGCGACGGGTCTTCTGGCGGAGGACCGGCGCGATGTCGGGCTGCTCGCGATCACCTCCGCGGACCGGCTTAATGCGGGCTGGCAGGCGGCGGAACGTGCCCGGCAGCGTGGCGCGATTGGCGCCCTGAGTCATATCGAGCGGCTGCTCGCGCCGCTATCGCGTGACTGCGGCATCGTCACCGTGATCGACGGCCACCCGGCGACGCTCGCGTGGCTCGGTGGGGTTAACGGGCATCGCGTGAAGGCGCTCGGGGTCGAGCAGTTCGGCCAGACGGGGACTATTGCGGACCTATACCGTCACCACGGCCTGGACACCAACGCCATCGTACATGCGGCGCAGGCGGTCAGTGCGGGACCGGCTGTTCGCTACCGCAAGGCGCTGCCTTGATCATGAGCGACCGGATGCTCCGTGGCTGGTACGGATCGGCTGTTTCCACGGGCGTTCCGGTTCGCTTCAAAGCGGACAGGGCCGGGACACTGTGGACGTTCTGATCGCGCTTGAGTAGCTTGTGCGACCCCCAGGGTCACCTGGGAATACGCAGGGAGGCGGCTTTTATTTAGCCTTGCGCCCAATTACGAATTCGATCCAATCCAGTCCGGAGCAAAAGCTCCGCATCCTCCCGATTTTCGGCTTCGACGTAGCACCGCATTTCCGGGGCATTTCCGGATGGACGCAAATGCAAGACACGCTTATCCGCGAGAGTGATACGAAGTCCGTCAACATCGCTAACCTTGCTTACCACTCCAATCGACCCGACGAAGGCGGCGATGTTAGTTTCCGCTGTACGAAGGTATGTCATGAGGCGAGTGCTGCTTTCGACGGAAAAATTTTCCAAGCGATCCGCCGCCGCCGCCGGCAATTGAAAGGAACTGCCAATCTCCGACAGTGGCTGCCCACTTGTATTAACAAGGGAAAGTGCCGCGAGGATGGGGAGAAAACTGTCGCGTGTAGGTAGCGCCGGCAGTTTAGTTCCGTTCGGGTCAAAGTCCGTGCCTGTCAATAAACCACCGTTTGCTTCGAAACCAACCACGCGCTCGTGACCCGACGCAACCAAATCGAGCATGGCAGCAATAACAAATGGCGATCCAACCTTGGTACGCACGACTTTAAAAGAACCTGCGGTCTCGATACCAGAGTTTGATGTGACCGGCGTGACGACTGCCTTCGCTTGCAGGAAGTTCGCCGAAATCAGGCCTAACAAATCACCGCGAAGGGGGTCTCCGTGGTCGTCAGCTACCAGTGGGCGGTCACCATCGCCATCTGCCGAGACGACCGCATCAAGCCGATGCTCTTTGGCCCAGAGCTTGAACTGTTGAGCAGTCTCGTCAGAGACCGCTTCAGTGTCGACAGGAATGAAACCTTCCGAACGTCCCAGGGTTACGACCGTCGCACAGTGATATGAGAGAATGTCAACCAAGAGATCGCGCGCGACTGTGCTGTGCTGATATACGCCCACCGTTAAGCCCTTTAGAGCATTAATCTCCATAAGCTTTCGATTGCGCGCCATGAAAAAGGCCTTGCATTCGGCCTCCCGGTGCTGCCGACGTGCAACAGCACCTTCAAGGACGTATCCGCGCTTCTCCAACTGCAAGGCGATGCGCGTTATCTCCCGCTCATCACCCTTGTCGATCTCACCGTCGGGTCGATAGAATTTTATTCCATTACGGTCGGCCGGAATGTGCGAGCCTGTGATCATCAAACAACCACTCTTACGCGCCTGAGCATACAGTGCCAGGGCAGGGGTGGGGACTGCGCCGCAATCGACTACGATGAAGCCGAGCGCGGACAGTGCCGCCGCACAGACGGCGGCGATGGCCGGACTCGAGGCGCGAAAGTCGCGCCCTATGAGTATCTCGTCGCCAATTCTGGCCAGGCCGGATTCCAGCAGGAATGTCGCGAATGCCGTTGCATATAGGGCAGAGGCGGCTCCTGCCAATTCTGTCGCCAGGCCCCGTAATCCACTTGTTCCGAATTTCATACCAAATCCGACGTTGCTAACCGGGTTTTGAAGGTAACATGCTCAAACTTTGGCTCGTCCGGAATGCCCATCGACAGATCCCTCGGACGAGAACAAGAAGTACATTCGGTTACCGTAGACGCGTTCGGTTATCGACGGTTACCCTTGTGAGGATTGACGCAGTCGGCGTCGGCGTGGGCAGCGCACCGTGACCTTCAAGGACGAGGTTGGAGCGGATGGGGTCCGGGTCCGGCGGGGCTCCTCGCGGCTGGCTCACATGAGCGCTATCGCCATCGAGTGATTGTCTCAGTCTACATTAGCTCTGGGTCCCGAAAGCGCGTACAGGCCTGAGACGCAGCAAATCCTCTTATCTATCGCCGTTCGGTGTAGCTCCCGTTTAGAAATGCATGATAGACACTCTCGATGCCTTCCATGAGAGTGATCTTTGCTGCCCATCCCAAAGTGCGCAGCTTGTCGACGCTCATCAGCTTTCGCGGTGTACCGTCAGGTCTAGAGTGATCATGCGCAATCTCCCCAGTAAATCCGACTACACGGCAGATCATTCTTGTCAGCTCTAGGATCGTGATGTCCTGTCCGCAGCCGAGATTGACGTGATCATGGTCAGAGTAGTTCTTCAGAAGGAAGACTAATGCGTCGGCGCAGTCGTCGACGTGCATGAATTCCCGACGTGGTGTGCCCGTGCCCCAGATGGTGATTTGCTTATCACTTATGAGCTTAGCTTCATGCGCTTTCCGGATCAGCGCTGGGACGACGTGGCCTGACTGCAAGTCATAATTGTCGCCTGGCCCGTAGAGATTCGTCGGCATAGCGGAGATGTAATCGCGCCCATATTGCTCGCGATAGGCTTGAGCCATTTTGATGCCGGTGATCTTGGCGACGGCGTAGCATTCGTTGGTGCGCTCTAGTGGCCCGGTCAAAAGCGCGCTTTCAGGAATGGGCTGTGGTGCCATCTTCGGATAGATGCAAGACGAGCCGAGGAAGAGGACGCGGTCGACATTGTTTTCGTGGGCTGCCGCGAAGATATTGGCCTCGATCATCAGATTGTCGTAAAGAAAGTCGACCGGATAGGTGGCGTTCGCGAGAATACCACCTACCTTTGCCGCCGCCATAATGATAGCGTCCGGTTTCATCACTGCCACGAAGTTTTCAACCTCGGTCTGTCGCTTGAGGTCTAGCTCTCCCCGAGGGGCGGCCACAACTTTGCAGTCTTCAGACGCGAGTCGGCGTACAACAGCGCTGCCCACCATACCTTTGTGGCCAGCGACCCACACGGTTTTTCCGTTCAGATCATACATTACGCTTCCTTCATGACTACAGATGTCTGCATGACCTTCAGGTCTTCGCGCACCATTTCCGCAGCAAGCTCGCGCACGGATGTCTCATGCACCCAGCCGAGCTTCTCCTTCGCCTTGGTAGCGTCACCCAGGAGAAGATCGACTTCCGTGGGGCGGAAGTAGCGTGGGTCCACTTGGACTAGGCATCTGCCGCTCGCTACATCATAGCCCTTTTCGCCGACACCCTTGCCACGCCATTCGATCTCGACGCCGATATCTTCGAAAGCCCACTCGACGAATTGGCGGACAGGAGTCGTTTTGCCCGTAGCCAGCACGTAATCATCCGGTTGATCCTGCTGTATCATCATCCACATACCTCGCACGTACTCACGCGCATGGCCCCAATCGCGTTGAGCATCGAGATTGCCGAGATAAAGCTTGTCCTGCTTGCCCAGGTAGATAGCAGCGGCAGCGCGGCTGATCTTGCGCGTCACAAAAGTTTCGCCACGAAGGGGGCTTTCGTGATTAAAAAGAATGCCGTTGGAAGCGTGCATACCATAGCCCTCGCGATAATTGACGACCATCCAGTAGGCGTAGAGCTTGGCGGCGGCGTAAGGGCTGCGCGGATAAAAGGGCGTCGTTTCGTTCTGCGGTACGGACTGCACGAGGCCGTATAGCTCCGAAGTCGAGGCTTGATAGAAGCGGGTCTTGTCCGTCAGACCGAGCAGGCGAATCGCCTCAAGAAGTCGCAATGTACCGATACCGTCCGCGTTTGCTGTGTATTCAGGTGTTTCGAACGACACCTGCACGTGGCTCTGAGCAGCCAAGTTGTAAATTTCGTCTGGCTGAGATTCCTGAACCACGCGGATGAGGTTAGTCGAATCAGTGAGGTCACCGTAATGCAAGATCAGGCGCGGATCGGATTCGTGCGGGTCTTGGTAGAGGTCTTCGATACGACCCGTGTTGAAGGAAGAGGAACGTCGCTTAATCCCATGAACGATGTAGCCTTTTTTGAGAAGAAGACGGGCAAGATAGGCACCATCCTGTCCAGTTATGCCCGTAATAAGAGCAACTTTTCTGCTATCGCCCATTCTATTCCTGCTCTATCTAAAGCTTAAAGTTTCGGCTCCGGGTCGCCACGCCGACACAATGTGCGGCCCGCCCCGTGCCCTATGGAGCACTTCGACAGATGCGGCGCGAAGCTCGTCATTGACAGTCTGCCAGCCGAGCACACCTGCTCTTGCTTGGAGTCACAGCAAAATAGAGTTGCGCCGCTAACTGGGATTCGTACATGCGGTCAGAGTGCCGCTCAGCTCACGCCGCGAGCGACTGTACTCCAAGCACCTTGCAGCTGATTTGCTCATCTATCAGCGAGTGAGGACGCCTTCTTTCTTGCTTCAGCGTCTTCTAATGGGAATTGTTTGGATCAGTGAAATCGATTGTTTGGATAAAGTGCATCCACAGAATGGATGGTCTGACCGAGCAGCCGGGGCGCATCGCCGGCCCGGAGTCGTAGGTCCCGAGCTTCCGTTCGGGGCGAGGACAAAGTTCGTGGCCGCGAGCCCTCACCACAGCATCCGGCACAGGTCGTGCAGAACTTTGGGAGCAGACTGCAGATTCTGTCGATCAGCTGGTTCCAGGCGCGTCGAGCTGTCGACCTCATCTCGCCCGGTACCGGTTGCTGTATGCAGCCTTGCACCCTTGGCGTCTGGCGTCGACGGAATGATTTGCTTCGGCAGGCAGTGTCGCAGCGTTTCCCGGCTGTTTCGGCTCTATTGGCCGGGCCCGCGTCAGCCGAGCCCCTTCATCATGGCATCCAACACATGGATGGCCGGCATCCACTCAATAGATTTTACATATGCCGCGGAAGCCCATTAGAGAAGGCTGAACCGGAAGCGAGGGCATCGGCTTCAAGCTGTGCGAGAGGGATAAGTGGGCAGTGCTGAGGGAGCTCTTCTGCCCTACGGCCCGGCCTCTGCCAAGCGCCCGGCGTCAGGGTCTACTAGTGTCGACTAAGGATTCCAAGCCGGATGCAACCTCCTCTCCGAAACGAGATTTCCGAAAATGCATGTTAGTGGATTGGAAAAGCGCCGGTTCGTCGTCTCTCGGAGGCGTACGGGGTTCGGTGATTGTCTGTGGTCGTTGGCGGCCGCTTGGCGCTACGCGCAGCGGTCGGGACGAACTCTAGTCATCGACTGGCGGGGGGCCTGCTACCTCGACCAACCCTTCACAAATGCGTTTCCGGTGTTCTTCCAGCCGATCAATGACATCGCTGGCGTGCCGGCTATTTCCGACGACCGGATCAACGACGTTTCCTTCCCTGGTCCATTCTTCCCGGAGTGGTGGAACAGGCCGGCGATCGAGTGCCTTTACCGGCCAGATGAGCAGATTTTCCAAGAGCGCGATGAGTTGGGCGAGCTCTTTCAGGCCGAACACGATGTCGAAGCGAACACAGTAGTGTGTGACGCTTGTCTGATGTGGCGGTGCGATGAGGATGCAGAGCGGCAGGTGTTCCAGAGTGTCCAGCCTCGGCCAGAAATTCAAGCCCGCATAGATGCCATTTATCAGGAATGTTTTGAGGGGCGCAGCATCATCGGGATTCATGTTCGGCACGGTAACGGTGAAGACATCATGGAGCATGCGCCCTACTGGGCCGATCCGGAGCTCGCCGTTCGGCAAGTGTGCGCTGCAATTGACAAGGCTAAGGCGTTACCGCACCCCAGGCCTGTGCGGCTGTTCTTATGCACGGACAGCGCGCGGATACTGGATCTTCTGGCGGCCAGGTTTCCCGATCTGCTCACTGTCCCGAAGCACTTCGGATCCAATCAAGGTGGCCCCTTACACACTGCAGCACTCGGGATTGACGGCGGAATTTCCGCCCTCGTTGAGATGTATCTTCTCGCGCGCTGCGATACCGTAATTCGGTTTCCCCCGACGAGCGCCTTTACACGATATGCACGTCTATTCGCACCACGGGTAATTGAATTCGATCTGAAGGAGCCAAGTCGTTTGACTTTGATAGAAGACAGCCAAGTCTCTGATCTCAGTTAAGACCCGCCACCTGCGCAATTCGGCAGAGGCAACCAACAGGCATCAGTGGAGGCGTCGTACATTACCGATAGCGTCGTCATCTGACGCCGCCTGCAACGCACCAGAACTTCGCTGTTACGCGCGGCCGCAGACAAGCCAGAGCGACGGCGATCGTGACGCTGACGCTCGAAACAACGCGGGCGATCACTCCAGAGACGAGATTGAGGTTGGTTATGAAAGTCATTCCCGTGATCATCAGCGGCGGAGCCGGATCGCGGCTATGGCCCGCCTCAAGGCAATCGCACCCCAAACCTTTCCTCAAAGTAGCGGATGGATATTCTCTCATTCAGCACACTGTGCTGCGCGTCGCTTCGATAGAAGGTGTCGTGGAACTCGTCGCTGTGACATCCGGGGAACACCTCTTCCTGACCAAGGACGAATTTGACGAACTGGATTCCGTGGTCCTGCCACGCACCTTTCTGCTCGAGCCCGAACCTCGGGATACGGCCGCCGCCGTGGCTGCAGCCGCGATCCATGCGAGGGCAACGCAAGGCCCTGACGCGATCCTGTGCGTCTTCCCGGCCGATCACCTGATTGGCAACCTGCCTGCGTTTCTAGACGTCATGGGCCTGGCCATGGAACATGCGAAGCTCGGGCGGATCGCCACATTGGGCATCACCCCAACCAGACCGGACACAGCATTCGGCTACATCGAAGCAGATGGTGAGAACGTCGTCCGTTTCGTTGAAAAACCGGATCTGGATACAGCCAAAGCCTATGTCGCGTCTCAACGCTTCTTCTGGAACGCCGGCATCTTCTGCTTCAGTGCGCAAACCATGCTCGACGAGATGGCTTTGCATTGTCCCGAGGTGCTCCAGGCCGTCGCCGACAGCTACGAGAACGGCCGCGCCAGTCAATGCCAAGGCTTTGCCAAAATCGAACTCGCGCCTGAGCATTTCGGTTCCGCGCCGCGAATCTCGCTCGACCACGCTGTCATGGAGAAGACTAACAGACTTGCCGTGATTCCCTGCGACATGGATTGGAACGACATCGGATCTTGGAACGCAATGGCCGATTTGATCGCCCCCGACGAAAGCGGGAACAGGATACGCGGCGATGTGCACATGGTCGACACGACCGGCACCTATGTGAGCTCCGACAAGCGCGTCATCGGCACGGTGGGCGTAAGCGATCTGGTGATCGTGGATTCCCCGGACGCTTTGCTTGTCACATCCCGCGACCGCGTTCAGGACGTTAAGAAGCTCTTCGAGGGCCTCAAGGCTTCGGGACATGAAGCTCATCTGGTCCATAGCACGGTACACCGGCCCTGGGGTACCTATACGGTTCTGGAGGAAGGCGAGCGCTTCAAGATCAAACGCATCGAGGTGAAGCCCGGTCGCCAGTTGAGCCTGCAGATGCACTATCATCGTTCGGAGCACTGGGTCGTGGTCAGCGGCTCCGCCAAAATCGTCAATGGCGAGCAGGAGTTGTTCCTGGGGACAAACGAATCTACTTACATCCCCTGCGGCCATAAGCATCGGCTCGAAAACCCAGGCAGAATTGACCTGGTTATCATTGAAGTGCAGAGCGGCGATTATCTCGCCGAGGATGATATCGTTCGCTTCGACGACGAATATGGTCGAACCTAGATAACAGTACAAAAAACGTTAACGGCGAGCCGTCGCTCAAGGATCTCTGTCGTGGGTGCTGGGCCTGACATTGGCAAGCAGCGGGCCGAGCGTGTCATAGTATCCGCCCCGCACTGTCATCAGGCACTCGATCGTGGTCGAAAACATCGGTGAGCGCTTGACAGCGCGCCGTCCGCGGTAACGAAAACTTCAGATCTTTCTTAGGCGGACCCATTGCTCAGCTGTTCAACGGCACAGCCGTATTTCAGCCTGTAGGCGGCAACGAAATCCTCATCGCTGCAGATGCAGCGGCCGCTGGAATCTTTGGCTTTCGGATCATGGAGGTAAGAACCAAGGGGGCGCGGTAGATTCACGCGAGTGCTGGTCGTCGGACTCATCGGAAAACCCGCACTATGCTTGACCAGGTCTGCGGCAAGCATGATCCCGGCAATCGCTGATTGAAAGGCCATCGGAACCACGGTTCGAAGGAGACGACTTCCATTGCCAAGCTGGGATGTCGGCCAGTTCCTCGAGTGGTGCCAGGCGCAGGGCGTGCGCGACATTCCTGACGGACCGCAAAGCGCCTAATCGCGGAAGTTACATCCTCCGCGGCACGCTCCCGAAAGCAGACGACCATCAAGCCACTTTTATATGCCGTTAGTGCGCAGCCAGAAGCCAACGCTCTATACAGATGGCTCCATGCAATTCAGCCGTACGATTGCTGCTTTGCGGCGCGATTATGCTGTGATTTCACTGCGACGCCATCTATGCTGGCGCTCGTTCCCGGATATTGTGCGGCATGCAAAAACAGAAACTGAAACCAGAACACGTTTCGTCGGCTACGCCATCTGCCTCGCAGGTCTACGCGATCGAGCCCGTGACGACTTCGATTTCGCGATTCCCCACGACCCGGTACTATGGAAGTAAGCGAAAGCTTCTTCCCTGGGTCTTCGATAGCGTAAAACTGCTGGAATTTGACAGGGTACTTGACGCGTTTGGCGGCACCGGCAGCGTATCTCAGCTTTTTCGGGCGATGAGGAAACGGGTCGTCTACCATGACGCTTTCCATTTCAATACTCACGTGGCCAGGACGCTATTAACGGAAGACGCTACGATCACCGCACAGCGCTTGATTTCTATCATCAATGCGGTCCGGCCCATCAGAAGCACGGTTGCCAAAAATTTCGAGAACATCTTCTTCCTTCCACCGGAAAATGAATGGATCGATGGCTTTGCAACGCTAATTGGCGAAATGACGATTTCCGACGCCGACAGATCATTGTTGTTCTATCTCCTGTATCAGTCGTGTTTGAAGAAGCGGCCATTCAACCTTTTCCACCGGCCTAATCTCGCAATCAGAACGGCAAGCGAAGTCAAGCGATCCTTCGGTAACGCAACGACCTGGGAAAAGAGTTTCCGGGAGCACATGTTGCAAGGATTCGCCGAGCTGCTTGCATATCGCAGGGAACGCCTGCCCCCTGTTACCGTACTTCCTGCGGGTGACGTCTCTCTGTTGCAGCCCGGATACGACCTAGTCTACTTAGACCCGCCGTATGTCGCGGAGGATGAACGGCGCAACAGGGACAATTACTGGCGGCGGTACCACTTCCTGGAAGGCCTTTCGAAGTACGGTGAGTGGTCAAATCTGATCGAGCCGGCCTCTAGTATCGGCATGATGCCCGAGCCAAAGCACTTTACCGATTGGTCCCGCAAGAAGCATTTCAAGGAAAAGCTCTTCGACCTCATCGATCGCAACAAGGATTCGACGGTGGTGCTCTCCTATGTGAAGGCGGCATACCCAGACGAAACCAGCATTCGCGAGTTCTTCGAGAGCAGGTTTGCCAACGTATCGGTCCATTCAACCGAACACAGCCACGCCCTTAGCAGATCGAAAAGACGAGAGTTGCTTTATATCGGGGTGCCTAAATGAGGTCATTCGAGCAACTGACTGCAGTTGTGCCATTGTGGATGATCCTGGTCGCATTTTGTCTTATCTCGACCGTAGGCTCCTGGTATTGGCTGACCTACACCGATGATCCTCGAATGATGGGCATCGTGAGCGGCCTGGTTTCCGGCTTGGTCCTCTATGTATTCAGCCTTATCACGCAGGTCACGGCCTTTAATAAGCTTGAGCATTATCGGGCGATGGGCGTAGAGGCTCTGCTTGAGAACAGACACGAAAAGTCCTACTACGGGCCTCTACTGTCCGGTGCCCGCGACACCGTGAAAGTCATGGGTGCTTCGGCCACGCGATTTATCGACGACTTTATGGATGCCGACGCGGACGACCATGTTCTGCTTGACCGGCTTCATTCGAACAAACGACTCCAAGTCCAAGTTCTGGTCCCCACCGATGATTTCATGTCACCGGACGCGAAGAATCGGTACAATGCGAGGTCTGTACAAATCGATCGGCTGAAACACAAATTTCAAGGCCGGTTTGCAATCAAGCGCTTTCCCCATGAGGCGCGCCATAGCTTTGTCATGGTCGACGGCGCTTTCGTTGGCGGCCCTGTTTTTGACGGCGACAAGAGTAAACACGCGCCTGCCGTTCATGTGGTTGCAGACAAGCCATTCGCCACCAAGTACCGTGATTACTTCAATGACAGCTGGGATAATAGTGCCGACGGTTAACATCGAGATCAGTCCGCGCGTCCACATTGGGCTGATCTCCATGCATGCGGGGGCTTCGAGGAAAAATGGGGGTCTTGGGTTCGCCGTTGAGGGCCCTACTGCGGCAATCAAAACGACATCCTCGCCGAGATCAGTGGTGCTTGATCGCAGGCAGAAGCCAATGCATGAGCAGGAGATTGAGCGCCTCCGCCAACAACTGGAACATGTAAAGCAACAACTAGAACTCTCCAGCTCGGGGACATTCGAGATCACCGGCTCACTGCTCACCCATTTCGGGATGGGCTCGGGTACAGCCATTAAGCTTGCGTGTATTGAGGGCCTACTCAAAGTCAATCGTCGAACGGCGCGAACGGAGGATCTGATTAGGCTCTCACGCCGGGGCGGAACTTCTGGTGTCGGGATATCAACTTATTTTTATGGAGGCTTTGCGTTCGACTTAGGCATCGTAGGCGGCCTTTCGCACCAGTTCGTACCTTCGTCGATGGGTGCTTCCGGCGCCTTGCCACTTCAACTGCACCGCCAAAATCTCCCAGAATGGCCGCTGGGTTTATGCTTACCTCGTAAATGCGAACCTAAAAGTCAGGAAGAAGAGATCGATTTCTTCCGCCGGTCGACCCCCCTGCCTTCGGCCAAGTCGTTCGAAGCCGCTTATGTGGCAGTATTCGAGGTTCTCGCATCGTTGATGGAGCGGGACTATCCGTCGTTTTGCCAAGCGATCAGTGCGATGCAGGAAACCGAATGGAAAAGGCTCGAACGCGCGGAGTACGCGCCGCACATCGATCGTACAGCCAAAGCGCTACGCGAACTCGGCGTCGATTGTGTGGGCATGTCGAGCCTCGGTCCTTTGCTCTATTTCTTTGCCTCTTCGGATTCACTCAAACGAGTTTATGCTCACAGTGAGCAGCTTGACGCTGATATCTTTTTGACCGTTCCCAAAAACAGCGGAAGACGCATGACGAGTTCTTAGATGCTGGCACTGACATTCTTCACGTCAAATCTAACGAAATTGGCGCACGCACGTTATCTCGCAGAAGGCGAGCCGATCAACGTCCTTGGTTTCCATCAGCGTACCTACCATGCTGGTTACACAGAGCCTCGGCTGCAATCACGCGAAGATCTGCTCAAGGCCAGCTACGAAAGTGCCGTGCAACAAGCGCGGAAGGCGAGAATCTTGTCGCCCCGCCATTTTTTCATTCTCGAAGATACGTCTGTGACAGTCGACGCTCTCAGTTCCCCAACGGAGGAGGTTCCTGGTCTCGATGTGAAGTATTGGATGCGAGAAACCACGTTCAGTTCCCTAGACGCGTCAGTCCAGGCAGCGGGCGGCAATCGGAGAGCAGTTGTTAGATCGGATGTACTGCTCCACATCCCTTCCTACTATAGGAAGCTGTGGGAAGTAGGTGACTATATTGTATTTACAGGCGATCAGTCGGGAGAAATCGTCAAACAAGAAAAGACATTCACGACGAATGTCATCAATCCATGGTTGGATAACCAGACCTTCAATAAGTGGTTTGTGCCTGACGGAGCGTCGGGGCCGCTTGGGAGTTTGTCGACCGTCGAAGCGAACAAGTACGACTTTAGACGTAAGGCGTTCAATAAGCTTTTCCAGTTCCTCAAAGAACGGAAACTCCTTCGAATCCCCACGCCGCAGCGTCATCTACCTTTGCAACGAGACACGAACTACATAGTTTGTGGGTACACATGTGCCGGGAAGACTACGGCCAGTCAGTACCTAGCTAGGTCCTTCGACTATCTTCACGTCGAGGCGAGCGACTTCATGCATCTAGCCTACTACATGCGGCACGATGTTCCGGATCATATCTCAATAGGTGATTTCGCGGAGCAGGCACTGATAGAGAAGCCGGAAATCGCCGCCGTGGCGATCGCCAAGTATCTGGAGGCCGACTTTGAATCCCCATGCGTGATATCGGGCTTCCGATCGATCGGCGAGATCGACTGGCTGGTAGAAAAGCTTGGTGAATATGGAAAGCAATTCCGAATTGTTTTTGTTAGCGGTTCCGAGGCAGCGCGGTTTGCCCGAATGGTAAAACGTAGTCGGTCAGGGGATGTCGACGATATAGCTCGATTCCGATCCCGGGACGAGCAGCAGAAACGAATGGGACTTGAGGTCATTGCCAAGCACCCGAGGACCGTCGTTTGGGAAAACGATGGTGATCTATCGAAATACCTCAAGGAAATCGAAAACGACGTCGGCCGCGATCCTCTCGGTGAACCCGATCTAAACAGATGGCTGCCAAAGCTACGCCAGCAACCTAGGTTCAAACTTGAAGAGGCAATTCTCATCGCCCTTCTGACGCGCTGGGCGGATGACGAGAATCGCCCATCGTTCACGACGTCGGAGATCGCAAAAGTCATCAACGAATTGCTGCCTGAAAAGTCGCAAAAACATAAAGACAACGTCAGTCGATATTTCAATCAAGACTTCTACGCGTACTACGAGATCGAGGTTGATCCCGTTAAGGGAACAAGGCGATATCGGCTATCAAACACAGGTTATGGCAAGGCTCTTAGGCTGTTGCGGAAGCGTGCTCAGGCCTCTGAGCCTGCCCGCTAGTCTGCGAATTGGTTGTGTGCGTCAAGTTCTGCAAAATGGGGCGGCCATGATGCTGGTCATGCGGCTTGGCGCAGAGCGAGCTTCTTGTGCTCGCG
>NZ_JAMYQI010000021.1:0-83413 GCF_040320805.1 Mesorhizobium sp. M0615
GCGCGCGGGGGGGGGCCCCCCCCCATGGGGGGGGGGGAGCCGACCCCCCGCCCCCCCCCCCGCCGGGGGGGCGCGCCCCCCCCGACCCTCCCCACAAGGGGGAGGGTGAAGACCCCACCATCTGCCTCGCCTTGTCGATCGCCATGTACTCGAGCTGACCGCCGCCGATCGTGCCAAAAATCGCCGCCTGCGATACGAGCATGAAGGCGCCCTTCTCGCGCGGAGTCGAGCCTTTGGTGCCGGCCACTTCGACCAGAGCAAGCCGGCCGGCGCTGGCGAGAAAAGCTCTGAGGCTTTGCACTTTCGAGTTCATATTGCGCATTCCCGTACGGGAAATATAGGGTTTTTCAGTCTGAATTGCACGTTTTGCCAGAATCCAGGTCAGAGTCAGGCGCTATTCTCGGCTTCACCCATCAACCGTTCGATCGCCATCAGCACCCGTTCTGGTGTTGCAGGAGCGTCGAGACGCGGACAGACCTTATGATCGGCCACACTTGCCACCGCGTCCGACAGCGCATGCAGCACAGACATGCCGAGCGGGAAGGGCGGTTCGCCGACCGCCTTGGAACGGTGCACCGTCGGCTCGTTGGCCTCCGGCCAGTCGGCCAGCGTGACGTTGAATATCTTCGGCCGGTCGGACGCGAGCGGGATCTTATAGGTCGACGGCGCATGCGTGCGCAGCCGGCCCTTGTCGTCCCACCACAGCTCCTCCGTCGTCAGCCAGCCCATGCCCTGGATGAAGCCGCCCTCGATCTGGCCGAGATCGATGGCGCGGTTCAGCGAGCGGCCGGTTTCATGCAATATGTCGGTGCGCTCGACGACATATTCGCCGGTCAGCGTGTCGACCGAGACTTCCGAGCACGAGGCGCCATAGGCGAAATAATAGAACGGACGGCCCTCGCCCTTGTCACGGTTCCAGTGGATTTTCGGCGTCTTGTAAAAACCCGCCGCCGACAGTTGGATGCGGGCCATATAGGCCTGCTTGACAAGGTCGGTGAAGGCGATCTCCTGGTTGCCGATGCGCACCCGGTTGGGCAGGAAAAGCACCTGCTCGCGCGGCACCTGGTATTTTTCGGCGGCGAAGTCGGTCAGCCGTTCCTTGATCTGGCGGGCGCCGTTCTGCGCCGCCATGCCGTTGAGGTCGGTGCCGGACGACGCCGCGGTGGCCGAAGTGTTGGGCACCTTGCCGGTGGTCGTCGCGGTGATCTTGACCTGGTCGAGGTCGATCTGGAACTCTTCCGCCACCACCTGCGCCACCTTGACGTAGAGGCCTTGCCCCATCTCGGTGCCGCCGTGATTCAGATGCACCGAACCATCGGTGTAGACATGCACCAGCGCGCCGGCCTGGTTGTAGTGGGTGGCTGTGAAAGAGATGCCGAATTTGACCGGCGTCAGCGCCAGGCCGCGCTTGATGAAGCGGCTGTTGGCGTTGAAGGCCTGGATGATGCGGCGGCGCCCCGCATAGTCGGCGCTCGCCTCCAGCTCGGCGACGATGCGGTGGATGATGTTGTCCTCGACCGTCTGGTGATAGGGGGTGACGTTGCGGCCCCCGTCTTTATCACCACTGGTGCCATAAAAATTCTGCTTGCGGATTTCGAGCGGGTCCTTGCCGACGGCAAAGGCAACCTCGTCGATGACCCGTTCGGCGCCGACCATGCCCTGCGGGCCGCCGAAGCCGCGAAACGCCGTGTTCGACACGGTGTTGGTGTAAAGCGGCGCCGATTGCGCATGCACCGCCGGCCAGAAATAGGTGTTGTCGCAATGGAACAGCGCGCGGTCGGTGACCGGTCCGGACAGGTCCGAGGAAAAGCCGCAACGCGCCGCAAACATGAAATCGACGCCTAAAATGTTGCCGTCGTCGTCGAAGCCAACGTCGTATTCGACAAGGAAATCATGGCGCTTGCCGGTGGCGATCATGTCGTCGTCGCGGTCGGGCCGGATTTTTACCGCGCGATGGTGTTTCTTGGCGGCGATCGCAGCCAATGCCGCAAACTGGTTGCCTTGCGTCTCCTTCCCGCCGAAGCCGCCACCCATGCGGCGGATTTCCACTGTGATGGCGTTGCTCGGCACGCCCAGCGCATGGCTGACCATATGCTGGACGTCGCTCGGATGCTGGGTCGAGGAATAGATGGTGACGTCCTGGTCTTCGCCGGGGATGGCCACGGCGATATGGCCTTCGAGATAGAAATGCTCCTGGCCGCCGATGCGCATCTTGCCCTTCAGCCGGCGCGGCGCCGCCTTGATCGCGGCAGCGGCATCGCCACGCTTCAGCGTGAGCGGCGGCGTGACCAGCTTGTCCTTGCGGGGGTCGAGGTCGCCAATGTCGGTGACGAAAGGCAATGGACTGTATTCGACCTTGGCCAGCCGGGTGGCGCGGCGCGCCTGTTCGCGCGTCTTGGCAATAACGCAGAAGATCGGCTGACCATAAAACTGCACCTTGTCGTCGGCCAGCACCGGCTCGTCGTGTCGACCGGTCGGCGAAATGTCATTTTCGCCCGGAACGTCCTTGGCCGTCAGCACATCGACGACGCCCGGCGCCGCGCGCACCGCCGACAGATCCATTTTGCTGATCGTCGCATGCGTCGCCGTGGACAGGCCGAGGCAGCCATGCAGCATGCCCGCCGGTTCCGGCATATCGTCGATATAGACCGCGCTGCCGCTGACATGCTTGTGCGCGGAATCGTGGCGCTGGTCGGCGGCGACGCCACCGGAAATCTTCTGCGCCTTGAGATCTGGAGAGGCGTGCTTGTTCATCAGGCCGCCTCGTTGCGTGACACCTGGAACGGCGCCTTGCTGCCGCTGGTTTCGGCAAAAAAGCGCAGCAGCAGGTTCCTGGCCGCCAGCGCCCGGTACTCGGCCGATGCCCGCATATCGGTCAGCGGGGTGAAATCGCCGGCATATTCAGCCATGGCCGCTTCCACCGTTGTCTCCGTCCACGGCTTGCCGAGCAGCGCTTTTTCGACACCGAAAGCCCGCTTCGGGGTGGCCGCCATGCCGCCATAGGCGATGCATATATCGGCCACGGTTCCGTCCTTGGCCAAGTCGAGGAAAAAGGCGCCAAGGGCTGCGGTGATGTCCTCGTCGCGGCGCTTGGTGATCTTGTAGACGGCAAACTTCGTGCCCTTGGCCGGCACGGGAACGTGCACGGCCTCGACGAATTCGCCTGGCTGCCGGTCCTGCTTGCCATAGGCGATGAAGAAATCCTCGAGCGCGATGGTGCGCCGCTTCTTGCCGCGGCGCAGCGTCAGTTGCGCACCAAGCGCGATCAGGGGCGGCGGCGTGTCGCCGATCGGCGAGCCATTGGCGATGTTGCCGCCGATGGTGCCCATGTTTCGTACCTGTTCGCCGCCGATGCGGTCGAACAATGGCCCGAGCGCGGGGATGCGCTTGGCCAGTGTCGCGAAGGCGTCGGTGTAGGTAACGCCGGCGCCGATGGTGATGACGTCATTGTCTTCGGAGATCGCGCACAGCCCCTCGAGATTGCCGATGAAGACTACCGGTGAGATGTCGCGCATGTGCTTGGTGACCCACAGGCCGACGTCGGTCGAGCCGGCGACAACAGTGGCGTCGGGTTCCTTATCCAGTACAGCGGCGAAATCATCGGCGTTGGCCGGGACGATCAACCTCAGCTTGCCGGCGCCGATTTCGACGCGGGCACCGTCATGCATAGCCTCGAGCCTGGCGGTGATCGCCTTGCGCTCGGCCGCCAGCGGATCCTTCGCCGCCTTGCCGTAGCTGGAGATGGCACGCGCGGCGCGCATGATTGCCTCATAGCCGGTGCAGCGGCAAAGATTGCCTTGCAAGGCCTTCTCGATCGCCGCATTCGACGGGTCCGGCGACTTCATCCACAAGCCGTAGAGCGACATGACGAAGCCCGGCGTGCAGAAGCCGCATTGCGAAGCGTGGAAATCGACCATCGCCTGCTGCACCGGATGCAATTGGCCAGGCGCGCCGCGCAGATGCTCGACGGTGACGACATGGGTGCCGTCGAGCGAACCGAGGAAACGGATGCAGGCGTTGACGCTTTCATAAACCAGCTTGCCGGCGGACAATTTTCCGACCAGGACCGTGCAGGCGCCGCAATCGCCCTCGGCGCAGCCTTCCTTGGTGCCGCGCAGCGAGCGGTCGAGCCGCAGCCAGTCGAGCAAGGTCGCGTCGGGCGCCACCGACGACAGCGCGACATCCCTGCCATTGAGGATGAAGCGGATCTCGTTGCGTATGGTGATCTTGGCCATGCGTCAGCTCCCCCTGTAGGTCGAGTAGCCATAAGGAGAGATAAGCAACGGCACGTGATAATGCACGGATTCCGCCATGCCGAAGCGGATCGGCACACTGTCGAGGAAGGCCGGTTCCGGCAGTTTGGTGCCCTGGCCGCGTAGATAGTCACCGGCGGCGAACACCAGTTCGTATTCTCCAAGGCGGAATTCCGCTCCTGCCAGCAGCGGCGCATCGCAGCGGCCGTCGGCATTTGTGACGACGGTCTTCAAATGTATCCGCGCGTCGCTCTCAAGATGATAAAGCGCGATCGACAGGCCCGCCGCCGGCTTGCCGGTCGCGGTGTCGAGCACATGCGTCGTCAGACGTCCGCCATCGGCTTTCGACGTTTCTGCCACTGGCGCCTCCCATTTCCGATACAGCCGAACAAAGCAGTGAATTGTGCGCCAATTAAAGGCGATGCATAAGTCCCGGTCGAGCGGAGTGGCACAAAAACACTTTCAAAAATTTCGGGGGAATGCGCGAGCAACCCTTTCGACTATCCTGATCATAACTTCCGGCAGCGTCCGGCGGGGAGGGGCAATGCGTTACTCTAGAGACATGCGCGGCTACGGAGCCAATCCGCCGGATCCGAAATGGCCGGGCGGTGCGCATGTGGCCGTCCAATTCGTCGTCAACTACGAGGAAGGCGGCGAGAACTGCGTGCTGCACGGCGACAAGGCCTCGGAAGCCTTTCTGTCGGAAATCGTCGGCGCCGCGCCCTGGGTCGGCCAGCGCCACTGGAACATGGAATCGATCTACGAATATGGCGCGCGGGCAGGCTTCTGGCGGCTGCTGCGCCTGTTCAGCGAGGCGCAAGTGCCGGTGACCTGCTACGGGGTCGCCTCAGCATTAGCCCGGTCGCCCGACCAGGTGGCGGCGATGCAGGAGGCCGGCTGGGAAATGGCCTCGCACGGGCTGAAATGGATCGACTACCGCGACCACAGCGCCGAGGACGAGCGCCGCGACCTCGAAGCGGCGATCAAGCTGCACTACGAGGTGACAGGCCAACGGCCGACCGGCTGGTACACCGGCCGCACCTCGGTCAATACGGTGCGGTTGGTGGCCGAAGAGGGCGGCTTCGACTATGTGTCGGACACTTATGACGACGAACTGCCCTACTGGTTCGAGCACGGCGGCGGCGCGCAACTCGTCATCCCCTACACGCTCGATGCCAACGACATGCGTTTCGCCACGCCGCAGGGATTCAATTCCGGCGACCAGTTCTTCGCCTATTTGAAGGACAGTTTCGACACGCTCTATGCCGAGGGCAAAGCGGGCCGGCCGCGGATGATGAATATCGGCCTGCATTGCCGCCTCGTCGGACGTCCCGGGCGGGTGGCGGCGCTGAAGCGCTTCGTCGACTATGTCAGATCGCACGACAAGGTCTGGCTGGCACGGCGCATCGATATCGCCAGGCACTGGCAGGAGAACCACCCCTACCAGCCGGCGGCGCTCAAGCCGTCGAAGATGGCGTTCGAGACCTTCGTCGACACTTTCGGCGGCGTGTTCGAACATTCGCCCTGGATCGCCGAACGTGCCTATGAGCTGGAGCTTGGGCCGGCGCATGACAGCGCCGGCGGCCTGCACAATGCGCTCTGCCGCGTCTTCCGCGCCGCCAGCGAAACCGAGCGGATCGGTGTCCTCAACGCCCATCCCGATCTCGCTGGCAAACTGGCCGAAGCGAGACGCCTCACTGCGGAATCCACACGCGAGCAGGCCTCCGCCGGCCTCGACGCGCTGACCGACAAGGAGCGCGAGCTGTTTTCCAAGCTCAACGCCGCTTACGTCACCACCTTCGGCTTTCCCTTCATCATCGCGGTGCGGGGCAAGACCAAGGAGGAGATCCTCGCCGAGTTCGAGGCGCGCATCGGCAACAGCCGTGGCGTAGAACTCGATACCGCCTGCAAACAGGTCGAGCGCATCGCGCTGCTCCGCCTGAAAGACATGCTCCCGCTCTAATGAAATGACTGAGGGGTCAGGACCCAATGGATATGATCAAGACTGACCAGAAAACCTATTATGCACCGCATGGCGGCCATCCCGGCCAAATTGAGCTTTTGACCGGCCGCGCCGTCTTCACCGAGGCCTATGCCGTCATACCGAAGGGAGTGATGCAGGACATCGTCACCAGCCCACTGCCGTTCTGGGACGAGACCAGGGCCTGGATCATCGCCAGGCCGCTTTCGGGTTTCGCCGAGACATTTTCGCAGTACATCGTCGAGGTCCTGCCCGGCGGCGGCAGCGACCGGCCCGAGCCGGACGCCGGCGCCGAGGGCGTGCTGTTCGTGGTTGAGGGCGAGTTGACCGTTTCGCTGGCCGGCAAGAAGCACGTGCTGCAAGCCGGCGGTTTTGCCTTCCTGCCGCCGGACAGCGGCTGGACGGTGCGCAACGAAGGTCGCGACGCCGTACGCTTCCACTGGATCAGGAAGGCCTATGAGGCCGTCGACGGCATCGACGCGCCGGAAGTCTTGTTCAGCAGTGACCAGCAAATGGCGCCGACGCCGATGCCCGGCACCGAGGGTCGCTGGGCAACGACCCGTTTCGTCGATCCAGCCGACATGCGCCACGACATGCATGTCACCATCGTTACGCTCGAGCCTGGCGCCGTCATCCCATTTGCCGAGACGCATGTCATGGAGCACGGGCTCTATGTCTTGGAAGGCAAGGCGGTCTACCGCCTCAACCAGGACTGGGTCGAGGTCGAGGCCGGCGACTTCATGTGGCTGCGCGCCTTCTGCCCGCAGGCCTGCTACGCGGGCGGCCCAGGCAAATTCCGCTATCTCCTTTACAAGGACGTCAACCGGCACGCCAAGCTCGGCGGGGCGGGCATTGGCGGTCGCGCGCGGTGACCCGCATCACAGCGCGGCCGCTGACCCGCGAAAGCTTTGCCGGCTTCGGCGATGTCATCGACATGGGCGGCGGCAATCACTACCCGATCAATGGCGGCAAGACCGAGCGCTACCACAATCTCGCCACCGCTGAAGCCGCGGGACCGAATGCCCGCGTGCTGATCTCGATGGCGCGCGGCACGCCTTACGACCTGCCGCTGAAGCTGACCATGGTCGAGCGCCATCCCTTGGGCAGCCAGGCGTTCATCCCGCTGTCGCCGCGGCCTTTCCTGGTCGTCGTCTGCCATGACGGCAAGGACGGTCCGCGCGAGCCGCACGCCTTCATCACCGCACCCGGGCAAGGCGTCAACTATCCGCGCAATCTCTGGCACGGCGTGCTGACGCCGCTCGGCGAAGCGCAGGATTTCGTCATCGTCGACCGCGGCGGTGACGGCTCCAACCTCGAAGAGTTCCATTTCTCGCACCTCTACGAAATCCATCTCCCCAACGAGACCTGAGAAATGACCGACATATCGCTGATCGACCGCCTGCTCGATGTCATCGAGCACGACATCGTGCCGAAAACGGCAGAGGGCGTGGCCCATGGGAACAAGCTGTTCGGCGCCGCCATCCTGCGGAAGGGCGACCGCTCGCTGGTGCTGGCCGAAACCAACAACGAGATGGAAAATCCGCTCTGGCATGGCGAGGTGCACTGCCTGAAGCGTTTCTATGAAATGCCGAAAGCCGAGCGCGTCGACACCAAGGACGCCATCTTCATCGCCACGCATGAGCCCTGCTCGCTCTGCCTGTCGGCGATCACCTGGACCGGCTTCGACAATTTCTACTACCTCTTCAGCCACGAGGATTCACGCGACAGCTTTGCGATCCCGCACGATCTGAAAATCCTGAAAGAGGTCTTCACTCTTGATCCCGGCGGCTACAATGCCGAGAACACTTATTGGAAGAGTTTTTCCATTCGCAGGCTGGTGCGGGCGCTGCCCGAGGCCGAGCGCGGCCGGCTTGAGGCAAGGATCGGCAATATTTCCACCCGCTACGACGAACTGTCCGGCGCTTATCAGGCGCGCAAGTCCGAAAACGACATTCCGCTGAACTGACGCGGATTGCCTAGCCTACCTTCGCGTTTTTCAGCACCTCGTTGATCCTGGCCTGCCAGCCCTTGCCGGTCGCCTTGAATTTACTGATGACATCCTGATCCAGACGGATGGACACGACTTGCTTAGGCTTCTCCACGGCTGGCCGGCCACGAGCACGCCTTATGCTCTCGAAAAGTTCTGGAAACACTTCCGCGAAAGGCCTGGCTTGCGCCAACTGTTCGTCTGTCGTCTCCGCATCGTCGGGATCATCAACAATTTGTCTTTGAATTTCCACTTCCTCCGCATCGGTAAGCGGTCGAAAACGCGATTTAGGATTGTTCATATATTGACCTTTCCTTTCGGCTGGCACGGCGCATCGAGATCACCGAAATCGACTCCGAACCAAGCGGCTTGAAAATCACGGCCAGGATGATCTCTCCGAATTCGCCAATTGCCTTGAACCGGTCGGCCTTGGCTGGAAGGACGGTTGAAGTCGCAAAAAAACTCAATATCGAGTTCGGCAAAATCGAGACCCCGGCTGTCCAGGTTCGTCACGCGCTTTGGCTCATCCCAAACGATTTTCAGGCGAAATCCTCATCACGTTGGGTTCAGTTAATAAATGTAATACATTAATTATAATCCTGCAACATCAGGGCAAAACAATCGGGCTACATATCGTGGCGTCGTCGCGGCGACACCGGCCGTCGCCCGTTTGACTTCATGACATGCCCGCTCCATGCGTCACTGACATCCTGGAGCATCGCATGAAAACCATCACCGAATTTCCCCGCAAGGTCGTCGAATTCCCCGATATGGGCATCGTCATGCCGGATGGTTGCCGGCTGTCGGCGCGGGTTTGGATGCCGGAGGACGCCAGCAGCGATCCGGTGCCGGCGATCCTCGAGCACCTGCCCTACCGCAAGCGCGACGGCACCATCTTTCGCGATCAGCTGACGCATCCCTATTTTGCCGGCCACGGCTACGCCTCGATCCGCGTCGACATGCGCGGCAATGGCGATTCCGAAGGTCTGATGGACGACGAATATTCCGAGCAGGAATTGCAGGACGCCTGCGATGTGATTGCCTGGGCGGCAGCACAGCCCTGGTGCAACGGCAGTGTCGGCATGATGGGCATTTCCTGGGGTGGCTTCAACTGCCTGCAGGTGGCGGCCAAGCAGCCGCCGGCGCTGAAGGCGGTGATCAGCCTGTGCTCGACCGTCGACCGCTACGCCGACGATATCCACTACAAGGGCGGCTGCCTTTTGACGGAAAATTTCGGCTGGGCCTCGACCATGTTGTCCTATTCGTCGCGACCGCCGGATCCGCTGATTGCGGGCGACAATCGCTGGCGCGACCTCTGGCTGACGCGGCTGGAGAACCAGTCTTTCCTTCTGCCGCTCTGGCTCAGCCATCAGCATCGCGACGCCTATTGGAAACGCGGTTCGATCTGCGAGGATTTCTCCGCGGTCAAAGCCGCCGTGCTGTCGATCGGCGGCTGGCATGACGGCTACCGCAACACGATTTCGCATCTGGTCACCAACATCCAGGCGCCGGTGAAGGGCATTGTCGGGCCATGGATCCACAAATACCCGCATTATGCCGAACCCAAACCCGCCATCGGCTTCCTGCAGGAGGCGTTGCGCTGGTGGGACAGCTGGTTGAAGGGCGTCGACACCGGCGTCGAGGCCGACCCGGACTACCGCGCCTATGTCATGGACAGTGTGCGGCCGGCGCGCTGGCACCCGGAGCGGCCGGGCCGTTGGGTGGCCGAACAGGAATGGCCGTCTCCCAACATCATGGTCGGGGCGATCGAACTCATTGCTGACGGCGTCAGGCCGGCGATCGTGGCGACCCCGCAAAGCTGCGGGCTCGCCGGCGGGGAATATTTTCCCTTCACCTTTGGCCCGGAACTGCCGGGCGACCAGCGCCCGGACGATGCGCTGTCCGTCTGCTTCGATCAGCCTGTGCTTGCCGAGACACTCGACATCGTCGGCGCGCCGGAGCTTCTCATCCGGGTGTCGTCCGATCGCCCGCAGGCGAACATCGCGGTTCGACTGTGCGACGTGCACCCCGACGGCGCCTCGGAACTGATCTCCTACGGCGTGCTCAACCTGACGCATCGTTCTTCGCACGAACAGCCGCAAGCGCTGGTGCCGGGCGAAACGGTTTCGGCGCGCGTTATTCTCGACCAGTGCGCCTACCGCGTGCCGGCCGGACACCGCCTGCGCATCGCTGTTTCCAACGCTTACTGGCCGATGATCTGGCCGTCGCCGGAACCGGTGCGGCTCGACCTTTCAGCGGCGACGCTGAGGCTGCCGCTGCGCCCGCTCGCAAAAAGCGACGAGACCTCGTTCCAGTCTCCCGAAGGCGCAACACCCTGGGCAACCGAGACAGTTCGTGCAGCGAATTCCGAGCGTCACGTCGATCGCGATGAGAAGACCGGCATCGTCACGCTGTCGATCACGGATGATTTCGGAGAAGTGCGCGATCTCGCGCATGGACTGGCCAATGGCAGCATTGCCCGCGAGAGCTGGACGATCCACCCCGACGACCCGCTGTCTGCCTCGGGCCGCACGCACTGGACGCAGACCTTGTCGCGAAACGGATGGTCGGTGCGCACCGAGACGTCGGCTGAAATGCGCTGCGATGCGCAAAACTTCATCGTCAGCGCCAGAATCGAAGCCTATGAGGGCGAAACGCTGGTTTTCGAACGCGATTTCGAAGAGACGATCCCGCGCGACCTGCTCTGAGCGTCCACCCGACTGGTCCAGTTGCGACGCACGATTTACGCCACGGCATGTCGCATTCCGTCTTGCTTACCGCTTTGCCTTCCGGTCAATATCCCTTTGGTAACAACAAGCAAAAAACGACCATAAGGTCGAACCAACAGAGTGAGGAACTCAAATGTCCAACGAACTCGAATATCTGAGCCGGCGCGTTGCGTCCGGCAAGCTGAGCCGTCGTGATTTCCTCGGCCGCGCCGCAGCACTCGGCGTCACAGCGCCCTTCGCCAATATGCTGCTTTCCAGTGCGGCTCGCGCGGAAGGCCCGGTCAAGGGCGGCACGCTGAAGGCCGGCCTCGTCGGCGGCGAATCCACGAACAGCCTGGACCCGGCTTTGTTCATGACGCAAGTGCCGTTCGCTTTTGGCAAGATGTGGGGCGAACTGATCGTCGAGCTGTCCCCGGAAGGCAAGCTCGAGAACCGCATCGCCGAAGAGATCGGCTCGTCGGACGACGCCAAGGTGTGGACGCTGAAAATCCGCGACGGCGTCGAATTCCACAACGGCAAGACGGTGACCGCTGAGGATGTGGCGGCAACGCTCGAGCGCCATTCCGATGAAAAGTCGAAGTCCGGCGCGCTGGGCTACATGAAGGGCATCGACAGCATCAAAGCCAGTGGCAAGGAAGTCGTCCTGACGCTGAAGGAGGCCAACGCCGACCTTCCCTATCTCCTCAGCGACTACCACCTCATCGTCCAGCCCAACGGCGGCAAGGACAAGGCGGATGCCGGCATCTCGGCAGGACCCTACAAGGTCACCACCAACGAGCCCGGCGTGCGCCATGGCGGCGAGCGCTTCGCCAATTACTGGCAGGCCGACAAGATGGGCCATGCCGACCAGATCGAGATCATCGTCATCAACGACGCGACCGCGCGCACGGCGGCCCTGCAGGGCGGCCAGGTCAACATGATCAACCGCGTCGAGCCGAAGATCGTCGACCTGATCAAGCGCGTACCGGGCGTCACCATCCGCAACCATGCCGGCCCCGGCCACTACGTCTTCATCATGCATTGCAACACCGCGCCCTTCGACAACAGCGACCTGCGCACGGCGCTGAAGCTCGCGATCGACCGCGAAGAGATGCTGAACAAGGTGCTGCGCGGCTACGGCTCGCTCGGCAACGACTTCCCGATCAATTCGTCCTATCCGCTGTTTTCCGAGATCGAGCAGCGCAAATATGATCCCGACAAGGCCAAGTTCCACTACAAGAAGTCGGGCCATGACGGCACCGTGCTGCTGCGCACCTCCGACGTCGCCTTCCCGGGCGCGGTCGACGCCTCGCAGCTCTTCCAGCAGAGCGCGGCCAAGGCCGGCATCAAGATCGAGCTCAAGCGCGAGCCCGGCGACGGCTACTGGAACGAGGTCTGGAACAAGCAGCCCTTCTGCGCCTCCTATTGGGGCGGCCGCTCGACCCAGGACCAGATGTACTCGACCGCCTATCTGTCGACCGCCGACTGGAACGACACCCGTTTCAAGCGTCCGGACTTCGACAAGCTGGTGCTGGCCGCACGCGCCGAACTCGACGAGACCAAGCGCAAGCAGATGTACCACGACATGGCCGTGCTGGTGCGCGACGAGGGCGGCCTGATCCTGCCGATGTTCAATCAGTTCATCGATGCGACAGGCGCCAAGGTCGGCGGCTGGGTAGACGATCCGCATCAGGAGCTGATGAACGGCTACGCGCTGGCGAAGTGCTGGCTCGAAGCCTGAGCCCGGCTTTGCGGATATGTCCTCACCCGTCGTGAAACTTGTGGCCCAGCGCGTTGCGCTGGGCATCGTCCTCTTGCTGGCCGTTTCGGTCCTGATCTTCGCCGGCACCCAGATCCTGCCCGGCGACGTCGCGCAAGCCATTCTCGGACAGTCGGCGACGCCGGAATCGCTCGCCAATCTGCGCGAGCAGCTCGGCCTGAATCAGCCGGCTTACATCAGGTATTTCCATTGGCTAGGCGGTGTGCTCACCGGCGATCTTGGCACGGCGATGTCGAGCGGCCAGGATATTGCCACATCGATCAAGGGGCGGCTGTGGAACACGCTGTTCCTCGCCTTCTGGGCTGCGATCGTGGCCGTGCCGCTGGCCATCATCCTCGGCCTGATCGCCGTGCGTTACCGCAATGGCTGGGTCGACAAGCTGATCTCCGGCCTGGCGCTCGCCTCGACATCTTTCCCGGAATTCTTCATCGGCTATGTGCTCGTCTATTTCTTTGCCGTGAAGTATCAATGGTTCCCGGCCATTTCCACGGTCTATGACGGCATGCCGTTCGGTGAGCGCATGCAGGCGATCGCGTTGCCGGCCACCGCGCTGACGCTGGTTGTGCTGGCGCATATGATGCGCATGACCCGCGCGGCCATCCTCAACGTCATGCAGTCGGCCTATGTCGAGACGGCAGAACTGAAAGGCCTGTCGGCCTTCAACGTCATCCGCAAGCATGCTTTCCCCAATGCCATAGCGCCGATCATCAACGTCGTCATGCTCAACCTCGCCTACCTCATCGTCGGCGTCGTCGTGGTCGAGGTGATCTTCGTCTATCCCGGCATGGGACAATATCTGGTCGACCACGTCACCAAGCGCGACGTGCCGGTGGTGCAGGCGGTCGGCCTGGTCTTCGCCGCCGTCTATATCAGCCTGAACATCATTGCGGACATCGGGGCGATTGTCGCCAATCCGCGCCTCAGACATCCGAAATAGGCGGCGGGCATGCTCGACATCAAACGCATCCCCATCCCCGCGCTGATCGGCATCGTGCTGACGGCTATGTTCGTGCTGGCGGCAGTTTTCGCACCGTTGATCGCACCGTACGGCAATGCCGAAATCGTCGGCGATGTCTGGGAACCGATGACGGCGGCACATTTGCTGGGCACCGACAATCTCGGTCGCGATCTTCTGTCGCGCATGATCTACGGCGCTCGCATCACGCTGTTCATCGCGGTGCTGGCCACCGCGCTGTCATTCTCGCTCGGCGCCATCCTCGGCTTTTCGGCGGCGGTGTTCGGCGGCTGGTTCGACACGCTTCTGTCGCGCCTTGTCGATCTGCTGATGTCGATCCCGACCCTGATCATGGCGCTCGTCGTGCTTTCGGTGCTGCCGACCAATCTGGTGACGCTGATCCTGGTGATGGGCGTCCTCGACTCGACCCGCGTCTACCGGCTGTCGCGCGCGGTGGCCGTCGACATCAACGTCATGGACTATGTCGAGGCCGCCAAGCTGCGGGGCGAAGGCAGCGGCTGGATCATCTTCCGCGAGATCCTGCCCAACGCGCTTTCGCCGCTGGTCTCGGAACTTGGCCTGCGCTTCATCTACGCGGTGCTGTTCTTGTCGACGCTGTCCTTTCTCGGGCTTGGCGTGCAACCGCCGGATGCCGACTGGGGCGGCATGGTCAAGGAGAACAAGGACGGCATCGTCTTCGGTATCGGGGCGGCACTCATTCCCGCCGCGGCGATCGCAGCACTGGCGATTTCGGTCAATCTGGTCGCCGACTGGGTGCTCAACCGCACGACAAGCCTGAAGGGAGGACGCGGGTGATGGCTGACACAAAAGCAAAGCCCGGCCTGCTGCTCGATATCCGCAATCTGCGCATCGAAGCGACAGTGTTTCCGCCCGGCGAGGCGCCGAAGAACATCGTTTTGGTCCACGATGTCTCGCTGACGCTGGAAAAGGGCAAGGTGCTCGGCCTGATCGGCGAGTCCGGCGCCGGCAAGTCGACCATCGGCCTGTCGTCGATGGGCTATGGCCGTGGCGGCGTGCGCATCACCGGCGGAGAGGTGCTGCTCAACGGCCGCGATATCCTCAAGGGCGGCAAGGAAGGTTTCCGCAAATTGCGCGGCCGCGAGGTCTGCTATGTCGCGCAGTCGGCGGCCGCGGCCTTCAATCCGGCGCACAAGCTGATGGACCAGGTGGTGGAAGCAACGCTGCTGCACGGCACGGCGACACGCGCCGAGGCCGAGAAACGTGCCGTGGCGTTGTTCAAGAAGCTCAGCCTGCCAAACCCCGAAATCATCGGCGAACGGTTCCCGCACCAGGTCTCCGGCGGCCAGTTGCAGCGCGTGATGACGGCTATGGCGCTGTGTTCGGAACCTGACCTGATCGTCTTCGACGAGCCGACCACGGCACTCGACGTGACGACGCAGATCGACGTGCTGGCGGCGATCAAGGACGCCATCCGCGACACCCATGTCGCGGCGCTCTACATTACCCACGATCTTGCCGTCGTCGCCCAGGTCTCGGACGAGATCATGGTGCTGCGCCATGGCAGGCTGGTCGAATGGGGCGGCACTCGCCAGATCATCAAGGAGCCGCGCCAGGAATACACCAATGCGCTGGTCTCGGTGCATGAGATCGAGCATGCCGAGCAGAAGCCCGGCGCCGCGCCGTTCCTGTCGGTCAAGAACGTCACCGCCGCTTACGGCGGCAGCCACGTCAAGGTGCTGAAGAACGTCTCGGTCGACATCTATCCGGGACAGACGCTGGCCGTCGTCGGTGAATCCGGCTCCGGCAAGTCGACGCTGGCGCGCGCCATCACCGGGCTGTTGCCGCCGGAAGAAGGCACCGTCACCTTCGACGGCAGGCCGCTCGCCAACAGGCTTGCCGACCGGCCGAAGGAGGATCTGCGGCAATTGCAGATGATCTACCAGATGGCCGACGTGGCGATGAACCCGCGCCAGACCGTCGGCACCATCATCGGCCGGCCGCTGGAATTCTACTTCGGCATACGCGGCCGCGAGCGCGACAAGCGCGTCGCCGAACTGCTCGACGAGATCGAGATGGGCAAGGGCTTTCTCGATCGTTATCCGGCCGAACTCTCCGGAGGCCAGAAACAGCGCGTCTGTATCGCCCGCTCGCTCGCCGCCAAGCCCAAGCTGATCATCTGCGACGAGGTGACATCGGCGCTCGACCCGCTGGTGGCCAACGGCATTCTCAAGCTGCTGCTCAACCTGCAGCAGCACGAGAAGGTCGCCTACCTCTTCATCACCCACGATCTGGCGACGGTGAAGTCGATCGCCGATTCGATCGCGGTGATGTACCGCGGCGAGGTGGTGCGCTACGGCGCCAAGAGCAAGGTGCTGACGCCGCCCTTCGACGCCTATACCGACCTGCTGCTGTCGTCCGTTCCCGAGATGGAGATCGGCTGGCTGGAAAAGGCGATCAAGGGACGGCGCATGGCGAGCGCGGGGAATTAGTAGGGAATTCGCGGCCTTTGTCGCGAAAACTTCCTTCAACGGCAAAAGCTTTCCGGAGCCGCCCATGGCGCTCAAGACCAAACTGCTGCTCATCATTTTCGATGGCGTGCCCTACCGGAACTGGCGCCGGCTGATGGGCAATCTCGAAGGCTGGGTGCAATCGGGCGAGGCGCAGGTGTGGAAGATGCGCTCGGTGCTGCCGTCGACCTCGGCCTGCTGCTATGCCTCGATCCACACCGGCGTTTCGCCGCAGGAGCACGGCATCCTATCCAACGAGAACCGTTTTCTCGTCAACAAGCCGGATATTTTCTCCGAGGTCAGCAAGGCCGGCGGCAAGACCGGCGCGGTGACGCATTCCTACTGGTCGGAATTCTTTCGTTCCTATCCGTTCGATCTGGTCGAGGACATGGAGTATGACGAGCCCAACGGACCGATCGCGCATGGCCGCTTCCACACCATGACCGGCTACAATGCCCGCAACCAGATGACGCCGAGCGATGTCGACCTGTTTGCGACGCTGACCATGCTGACCCGACGCCATGCCATCGACTACGGTATCCTGCACACCTGCACTCTGGATTCGATGGGCCATCGCTTCGGCCATGACTGCCACGAAATGGACCATGCCTGCTATGCGATGGACGGCATGCTGGCAGCCTTCCTGCCGGGCTGGCGGCAGGCCGGTTACGAGGTGATCGTAACCGCCGACCACGGCCAGACAGACCGCGGCCATCATGGCGGCCGTGACGATGAAATGCAGGATTTCGCGCTGTATTATTTCGGAGCCGGCAAAGGGCCGGATCCGGACACGCTGCTTGATCAACTGCAACTGGCGCCGACGGTGCTGAAGCGGCTGGGTGTGCCGGTGCCGGAGACCATGAAGGCTAAGCCGTTTTTGGGGTGACGGAGGTCGTCGCTGAGCCGCCGTTCGCTACCCCCTCTCCCCGTCACTATACGGGGAGAGGGTAAGGGTGAGGGGCAGCGCAACATCAAACATAAATACCCCAACGCCGGTGCCGCCCCTCATCCGGCTGCCGCCACCTTCTCCCTGTATAGTGACGGGGAGAAGGGAGACACTCTGGCAACACTCACCTTCTTCGGTTAGCTTCGCCAAAATTCCTTGGCGGAAGGATGAACCTTTTTGAACCTATCGGCGACAGAGCAGACAGGAGCCAGGCGGCTCGACCGGCCATGACGGCAGCGACCGAGACTGATCGCGCGCTTGTCGACCGGGTCGCGAAGGGCGACCGTGCCGCTGTTCGGCTGCTGTTCATGCGTCACCACGCGCGGGTCTACCGCTTCGTGGTGCGCCAGACGGGATCGGAAATGATGGCCGACGATATCGCAAACGAGGTCTTTCTCGAGCTGTGGCGCCAGGCGCCCGGTTTCGAAGGGCGCTCGGAAGTCTCGACATGGCTGCTCGGCATCGCCCGGTTCAAGGCGCTGTCGATGCTGCGCAAGAAAAAAGAAGACTGGATCGATGACGATGATGCGGCGCAGGTTCCCGATGGCGCCGACACGCCGGAAGTCGCCACCATGAAGGAAGACAAGGGCGCCGCCTTGCGGCGCTTCGTCGATGCCTTGCCGGAGGAACACCGCTCGGTGATCGACCTTGCCTATTACCATGGACAGTCGGTGACGGAGATCGGCGAGGTACTCGGCATCCCGGTCGCCACTGTCAAGACCCGAATGTTCTACGCCCGCAAGAAACTCGGCGAAGCCCTCAAGGCCGCCGGTTACGACAGGGGGTGGCCATGAGCAATCCTGAAGACATGAGCGCCGCTGAAAAAATGTCGCGCCGTGACGAAATGGAAACGCTGCTGCCGTTCTACCTGAACGGCTCGCTGGAAGGCTCGGACCTCGAAGCCGTCGAGGAATGGCTGGCGTCCGATCCGGCGGCGATGGCGGCGCTTGGCGAGGCTGAGGCGGAATTCTCCGGCGCCACCGCCGCCAACGAGGCGATCCGGCCACCGGCCGATGCGCTCAGCCGCTTTGCCAGGGCGCTCGACGCCGAAGCCGGACCGGTCCGCGCTCCCGCGGGCCGTTCCTGGCTGGCGCAGGCACTCGGCCGTTTCATGGCGGTGCCGGTCGGTGTCGCCTGGGCGGCAGCGGCGGTGCTGCTGGCGTTGGTCGTGGTGCAGTCCTACGTGCAGACCGGCGGCAAGAGCCATGATTTCGAGATTGCCGGCGCCGAGGATGATCTGGCCAAACTGCCGTTCGCGCTGGTCAAGTTCAAGCCGGATGCGAAGATGTCCGACATCGCTGTCTTCCTTGACCAGAACGCGCTGAAGATCGCCGGCGGGCCGGCCGCCTCGGGCGTCTTCCGCATTGCCATCCCGGTCAAGACCGGAGCAGACTACACCAGGCTCGTCGGCCTTATTGCCGCCCAGCCGTTCGCGGAGACTGTGATCGAGGGAAGGAAACCGGTTGATGGCAGCTAGGGCGGTCATTCGATTTGCGGCGATCCTGGTGGCGGCGACGACAATCGTCGCCGTGCCGGCGTCGGCGCAGACCAATGATCCCAATGCCGGCCGGGCCGACTGCACCGACGCGGCCGGAGCGGCGGCTGCCGACTGCCCGAAAGACGGCAATGAGGCCAACGTCGGCGGCGAACCAGGCGCAGTTACCCTTCCGGCCCTGATCGTCGACCTGTTTCCCAACCCACCGGCTCCCGAAGCGCCCGTGCCGACGCCACGGCCGTCAGCGCCGCCTGCCGACACGCAGGCCGGGCCACCCGCCGGCGGGGCGATCGTTTCGCCGACCGATCTTGTCGCGACCGCGCCGCGCCGTGCCATCGCCGGCGAGTTCGTGCCCGACGAGGTGCTGGTGACCGTCGACGGCGATGCCGGCGCCGTCCAGCAGATCGCCGCCTCCTTCGGCCTTGAAGTGCGCTCGCAGCGCCAGTCGCGGCTGCTCGGCACCACACTGGTGCGCTTCGGCATTCCCGACGGCCGCCCGGTCGGCGCCGTGCTGGCGCAGCTGGCCGCCGATGGCCGCACCCTGCGGCGCGAGCCAAACCATATCTATTCGCTGCAGCAGGCGGCCGGCATCGTCAACTATGCCTTCGAGCGCATTCAGCTCGACAACAAGCAAGCCAGTGGCGAAAACGTGCGCATCGCCGTCATCGACACCGGCATAGACGACACCAATCCGGCGCTGTCCGGCGTCATTGCCGACCAGTTCGACGCCATGCCCAACGTGCCGGTCGAAAAGCGTGACCACGGTACCTCGGTCGACGGGCTGATCGCCGGCGTCGGCGCGCTCGAAGGCATGGCGCCCGGCGCCAGGATCTATCACGCCCGCGCCTTCGAGGACGGCAGGTCGACCATGGATGTCATCCTGTCGGCGCTCGACTGGGCGGCGGACCAGAATGTCAGCATCATCAATATGAGTTTCGTCGGCCCCAAGAACGATCTGCTCGCCACCGCCTGCCGCAATGCGCGCGGGCTCGGCATCATCCAGGTCGCTGCTGCCGGCAACAACGGGCCGAAAGCGCCCTATGGCTACCCCGCCGCCTATGACGGCGTGATCGCGGTCACCGCCACCGACGCCAAGGACGGGCTGATGCAGCAGGCCAATCGCGGCGCTTATGTCTTCATCTCGGCGCCCGGCGTCGAGATGGTGGCGCCGAGCGGCGCCGGCTCTGACGTCGTCACCGGCACCTCGTTTGCCGCCGCGATCGTGTCCGGCGCTATCGCCAATTTGATCCACGCTTCACCCGAGCGCTCCGCCGACGACATCGAAAAGGCGCTGGCCGCCACCGCCAGGGATCTCGGTCCGAAGGGACGGGACAATGATTTCGGTTATGGGCTGCTGGATACGAAGGCGGCGGCGAACAAGTAAACCGGGCGAAATTCGCGCCACCAATTCAGAGCGCCGGGCCCAGCCGGACAGGGCTGCCATCATGGAAGCGTGACAGCCGGAAGCGGCTGAGGTCGTGCCCCGTCTGGTTTCCCTGGATCAGGTCGGCAACGACACGGCCTATGCCAGGCCCGATACCGAAGCCGTGACCACTCATTCCCGTCGCGACGAACAGACCGCCGACGGCCTCAACCCGATCCACGACGGGGACGACGTCGGGCATGGCGTCGATCATGCCGCCCCAGCCGGCTTTGAGGCGAATCGTCCCGAACTGCGGAAAAAGCTGTTTGAAATTGCGTTCTATCGACCGCAATTTGGCGGGTTCAGGCGCCGGGTTGAGCACCCGCATTCTCTCGAACGGGCTCTTCCAATCCGGCGCCCAATCGCGCGGCGTCGACCAGGCATCGGGGTAACCTGACGGCGCGAACGGAAAGTAGCGTGTCCCCAGCGGATTGTCCCTCAGCGCAGGAAGATATTTGGTGGCGTGCCGGAAGGCGTCAGGTCCCAGGTAATGCAGATGGCTGCCGCCCGCGGCGAGCGTATACCCGCCATCCTGCCGGCGCCTGAAAGCGATGTGTTCGTCAGTCGCCGCACCTGCATAGATTTCAGCCAAGGGGTCCGTTGCGGCTGCGGTTACCCTGACGCTGAGCTGGGGGATGGAGACGCCGTGTCTTCTCAGGAACAAGGATGACCAGGCACCTCCCGCGACCAGCACGCTGGAGGCCTCGATATACCCCGTCTCGGTCCACACGCCCTTGACCTTGCCGCCTGAGATTTCGAGGGTTCGCGCCGCACAATTCTCGACGATTTTGACGCCTTTTCGCGCGGCGAGCCGGGCAAGTGCGGGCACCGCCAGCCAAGGCTCCGCCCGCATGTCGGAGGGCGTCGTCATCGCGCCCTTGAATTTGCGCGACATGCCTTTGATGAGTGCCGCGGTTTCGTCTGCATCCAGGAGACGGGTGTCGAGCGCATGCGTCGCAGCGATCTTCATGAATGCTTCGAAGCCGGCCATGTCCTTGTCGGTCTTCGCCAGGTAGGTCACACCTGTCTGGGTCAGGCCGATGTCCTCGCCGCATTCCTCAGCCAGTTGCCGCCACAGGCGAATAGCCTCTATGACGATGGGCAACTCGTCGGCGTCGCGTCCCTGCTTTCGGATCCAGCCCCAATTGCGGGACGACTGTTCGGCCGCAATGCGTCCTTTTTCCAGCAGCGTCACCGGGATGTTCCGCTGTGCCAGGAAAAGCGCCGTCGTCACACCGATGATGCCGCCACCGACAATGACCACCTCCGACGTTTTCGGCGGTGGGCCAGGATGCCGGATTGGATCCGTTTCGGAGAACGGGAATATGGGCAAGTGGCGCACCCTGAGGACTGGTTGATGGCTCTGGCTTACTGGTTGCCACCCACTCGAAGCCAAATCAAGGACAGGTCCAGGCAGACCGTTGTCCCAACGAAGTCAATCTATCTGCGGGCAACATCCACATGGGTGAACTTGCCCAGCGGAGCAATTGGATTAATCCCTAAACCGGCGCGCCGGCGACCGAGCCTCTCACCACCAGGTCGACAGGCCAGACCTCGCCCCGCGCCCCTTCTTCCAAGCCGGAAATGCGCGCTGCCAGGCGTTCGGCGATGCGGGCGCCGGCGAGGCGGATCGACGAGCGCGTCGTCGACAGCGGCACGGAAAAATTCTCCGGCTTCAGCCATGGAAAGACGTCGTCATGGGCAATCAACGACAGGTCGCCGGGAATGGTCAGGCCAAGGTCGCGCACCGCGCGCACGACGCCGAGCGACATGATCAGGCTGGAGCAGGCGATCGCCGTCGGCCGCTCGCTCTGTTCGAGCAGGCGCCTGGCGGCGCGGTAGCCGTTCTCCTCGGTCATGGTGAGTGAACAGACATGGCGCTCGCCGAGCGTCAGGCCGCTCGCGGCCAGCGCCCTGCGCATGCCGCGCTCGCGGTGGATGGCGAAGGTCTCGCGGTCGTCGCCATTGATCAGCGCCAGCCGGCGGTGGCCGAGCTGAACCAGCAGCCGGGCGGCGTCGTGGAAGCCGCCCTCATTGTCGATGTCGGTGAAGGGGTAGTCGAAATCGAAGCCTTCGCTGCGGCCATGGACGATGAAGGGAATGCCGAGCGTGTTGACCAGCGCCACTCGCCGGTCGGCCGGGCGCGGCGAGGAGATGTAGACGGCGTCGACCTGGCGGTTGGCGACGATGCGGCGATAGGTGGTTTCCTGGTCGTCGGCATCGGCCGGCGACAGCACCAGGTCGAGCTCGTGCGAGCGGGCATAGTCGCCGAGGCCGGAGAGGAATTCGACGAAATGCGGGTCGATGTCGACGGAGGCGCCCGTCGGCAGCACATACCCGATCATGCCCGTCTTGCCGGTCGCCAGCCGGCGCGCGCTCGGGTTGGGCCGGTAGCCGTGGCGCTTGGCGGCATCCACCACACGCCGGCGGGTTTCCTCGTTGACCTCGGGATAGCCGTTGAGCGCACGGCTTACCGTTGTCTGCGACAGGGCCAGCATATGAGAGAGCTGCTTCAGGTTCACTGGGAGGCCTCCAACCCTCAAAGCGCTTTTAATTTTGAAGCCACGCGGCGCCACAATGGGCGCGGCCGAGCTGGTCGACCATACGCACTGGTCCGGCCAGTTTGAAGCTTAATACGGTGCTGCACCGCCGTAAAACTGCGCTGCAGTGCACTTTACCAAGTCTTGCGGCCGCAATTAAATCGATTAGCCCACCGCCCTCTTGACTTCCAGCTGATTCAATGGCGAGATCAAAAAGACCAAAGCGCTTTGGAAGACTCTTCGAAAGGTTGCGGTTCCTTTCTGAACGAGTCACAGTCCTGCAGCGTCGGCGGGCGGAATGGAGGTTCCGCCCGGGTGTATGTGTCCACACTGGGAGGAATACCGATGAAGAAGATGCTTCTGCTTGGCGCAGCGTTTGCCACACTCGCCTTGTCCCTGCCGGCGCAAGCCGAACTGAAGTTCAAGCCCGGGGAAGACAAGCGCTTCAACTGGGCCAATTACGAAGAGCTGAAGAAGGTCGATCTCAAGGGCGAGACGCTGACCATCTTCGGGCCCTGGCGCGGCGAGGACGAAGGCCTCATCCGCACTGTTCTCGAATATTTTCAGGAAGCCACCGGCGCCGAGATCAAATACTCCTCGTCGGAAAATTACGAACAGCAGATCGTCATCGATACCCAGGCCGGCAGCCCGCCCAATATCGCCGTACTGCCGCAGCCGGGCCTGATCCAGGATCTTGCGTCCAAGGGCCTTTTGACGCCGCTGGGCGACGACACCGCCAAATGGATCAAGGACAATTACGGCGCCGGCCAGTCATGGGTCGATCTCGGCACCTTCAAGGACAAGGACGGCAAGCCGGGCTTCTTCGCCTTCCCCTACAAGGCCGACGTGAAATCGCTGGTCTGGTATTCGCCCGACAATTTCGAGGAAGCCGGCTACAAGGTTCCCAAGACCCAGGAAGAGCTCGCCGACCTCGAGAAGAAGATCATCGCCGACGGCGGCACGCCGTGGTGCATCGGCCTCGGCTCAGGCGGCGCTACCGGCTGGCCGGCGACCGACTGGGTCGAAGACATCATGCTGCGCACCCAGACGCCCGACGTGTATGACAAGTGGGTAAAGAACGAGATCCCGTTCAACGATCCGGCGGTGGTCAACGCCATCGACATTTTCGGCAAGATCGCGACCGACGACAAGATGGTCGACGGTGGGGCCAAGGCGGTTGCCGCGACCGACTTCCGCGACAGCCCGAAGGGCCTCTTCTCGGTGCCGCCGAAATGCTACCTGCACCATCAGGCATCGTTCATCCCGACCTTCTTCCCGGAAGGCACAAAGGTTGGACAGGACGCCGACTTCTTCTACTTCCCGCCCTATGCATCCAAGCCCGAGCTGGGCACGCCTGTGCTCGGCGCCGGCACGCTGGCCATGATCACCAAGGATTCGAAGGGTGCACGCGCGTTCATCGAATTTCTGAAAATGCCGCTGGCACATGAAATCTGGATGGCCCAGGGCGGCTTCGTCACGCCGCTCAAGTCGGTCAACAAGGATGCCTATGCCAGCGACGCGCTGAAGAAGCAGGGCGATATCCTTGCCAATGCCTCGACCTTCCGCTTCGACGGTTCGGACCTGATGCCGGGCAAGATCGGCGCCGGCGCCTTCTGGACCGGCATGATCGATCTGGTCGGCGGCAAGTCGGCGCAGGATGTCGCCACCGACATCCAGAAGAGCTGGGACGCTATCAAGTAGTCAGCTGGCAAGCAGTCAGCTGGCAAGCAGTCAGCTGGCAAGTAACCACTGCCAAGTAATCAGCCGCTTTGGCGGCAAATTCAGGACTTCCTCCACAGACTGGATCCGGGCCGCTATGGCCCGGATCCGACCGGCGCCTTACGCCGGACCGATTTGCGTTCGTTCGTTTCAGAATAACTTAAATCGGCGCAGAGCCACATCGCCAGGGCTGTTCAAGGCCCGGCCGATCATGCGCAGGGAAGAGGGACCCATGGCTGCTCAGATCTTATCGGCCATTTTTGTCATCATCATCGGCGTCGGCGGCTGCGTCGCCTATTTCTGGGGCGCCAACAAGCTGGTCGACCTGATATTCCCGTCGCGCGGCGTGGCCGGGGCTGCGGCCATCGACAATCTGCGCCGGCAAGGACTGGTCCGTCCGTGGCTGTTCGTCGGCCCGGCGATGATCATCCTCACCGTCTACCTGATCTATCCGGTGGTGGCGACGCTCTGGCTGTCCTTCCTCGACCGCGGCGGCCAGCATTTTGTCGGCTTCGCCAACTATGAATGGGCGTTCGGCGACCGCGAGTTCCGCAACTCGATCCTGAATAACATCATCTGGCTGGCGGTGGTGCCCGCCGCCTGCACCTTTCTAGGGTTGATAATCGCCGTGCTCACTGACAAGATCTGGTGGGGCACGATCGCCAAGAGCCTGATTTTCCTGCCGCTGGCGATCTCCTTCGTCGGCGCCAGCGTGATCTGGAAATTCATCTACGAATATCGCGGCGAGGGCCAGACGCAGATCGGCCTGCTCAACGCCATCATCCAGTATTTCGGCGGCCAGCCGCAGGTCTGGATATCGCTGCCGTTCTGGAACAATTTCTTCCTGATGATCATCCTGATCTGGATCCAGACCGGCTTTGCCATGGTCATCCTGTCTTCGGCATTGCGCGGCATCCCCGAAGAGACGCTTGAAGCCGCGGTCATCGACGGCGCCAATCCGTTCCAGATCTTCTGGAAGATCATGGTGCCGCAGATCTGGGGCACCATCGCCGTGGTCTGGACGACGATCACCATCCTGGTGCTGAAAGTGTTTGACATCGTGCTGACCATGACCAATGGCCAATGGAACAGCCAGGTGCTGGCCAATCTGATGTTCGACTGGATGTTCCGCGGCGGCGGCGATTTCGGCCGCGGCGCCACCATCGCCATCATCATCATGATCGCGGTCATCCCGATCATGGTCTGGAACATCCGCCAGGCGAACAAAGAGACGGGAGGACATTGAGATGGCCGTCGCGACCGGAAAGTCCTTTGCCAGCCGCTTCGGCGTCCACATCGCCGTGCTCGTCTTCGTCGCCATCTGGACCGTGCCGACGCTCGGCATCCTGGTCTCGTCGCTGCGCGACAAGGACCAGATCATCGCCTCGGGCTGGTGGAACTCGTTCTCCAGCTCCAGCCAGACCGAAGCCGGCCGCCTGCCGCCGGCCTCGGCGCAGGTCGAGAAGGACGGCAAGTTCGTGCTTGCCGGCAATATCTTCGGCGACGGTGCTGCGCGCAACATCAGCGCCTTCGGCGTGAAGTCGGCGGCACCGACGCAATATCCGGCCGGCACCACTGCCGATCTCGGCGACGGCGTGACCTTGCAGCTCAATGCCGACGGAACGTTCGTCATGAGTTCGCCCAAGGCTTTCGAAGGCGACCGTGGCCAGCGCGTCTATTACGCCTCGTCGGCGCCACCGAAATTCACCACCGACAATTACAAGACCGTGCTGTTTTCGGAGGGCATCGGCCGCTCGTTCATAAACTCGCTGACCGTCACCATCCCGGCGACGGTCATCCCGATCCTGATCGCCGCCTTCGCCGCCTATGCATTGGCGTGGATGCGTTTTCCCGGCCGCGCCTTGCTGATCGCCACAATCATCGGCCTGCTGGTCGTGCCGCTGCAGATGTCCTTGATCCCGCTTTTGAAGATCTACAACGGCGTCGGCATCTTCTTCGGTGTGCCGTCGAAAACCTATCTCGGCATCTGGCTGGCGCATACCGGCTTCGGCCTGCCCTTCGCCATCTATCTCCTGCGCAGCTATATTGCCGGCCTGCCGCGCGAGATCATGGAATCGGCGCGCATAGATGGCGCCAGCGATTTCGAAATCTTCGTCAAGATCGTGCTGCCGCTGTCCTTCCCGGTGCTGGCGTCCTTTGCAATCTTCCAGTTCCTGTGGGTGTGGAACGATTTGTTGGTGGCAATGGTTTTCCTCGGTACCGAAGGGGACCAGATCGTGCTGACCGCGAAGCTCAACGCGCTGCTCGGCTCGCGCGGCGGCGACTGGGAAATCCTGACGACATCGGCCTTCGTCACCATTATCGTGCCGCTGATCGTGTTCTTCTCGCTGCAGCGCTATTTCGTCCGCGGGCTGCTGGCCGGCTCGGTCAAAGGAGGTTGAGACTTATGCAAGCCGCTTTGAAGGCGACCTCGAAGCCCGATCTCGCCGTCGATCGCGACTGGTGGCGGGGCGCGGTGATCTACCAGATCTATCCGCGCTCCTATCAGGACTCCAATGGCGACGGCATCGGCGACCTCAAGGGCATCATCCGCAGGCTGCCCTACATCGCCTCGCTCGGCGTCGACGCCATCTGGATTTCGCCCTTCTTCAAGTCGCCGATGAAGGATTTCGGCTACGACGTCTCGGACTATTGCGACGTCGACCCGATGTTCGGGACGCTCGCCGATTTCGACGCGCTGGTTGCGGAAGCCCATCACCTCGGCCTCAAGGTGATGATCGACGAGGTGCTGTCGCACACCGCCGACAACCATCCATGGTTCAAGGAGAGCCGCGCCAGCCGTAGCAATCCCAAGGCCGACTGGTATGTCTGGGCCGACGCCAGACCGGACGGCACGCCGCCCAACAACTGGCTGTCGATCTTCGGCGGCTCGGCCTGGCAGTGGGACACCAGCCGCCAGCAATATTATCTGCATAATTTCCTGTCCGAGCAGCCGGACCTCAACTTCCACAATCTGGAAGTCCAGGACGCGCTGCTCGACGTCACCCGCTTCTGGCTGGAGCGCGGCGTCGACGGCTTCCGCCTCGACACCATCAATTTCTACTTCCACAGCCAGGGGCTGGAGAACAATCCGCCGCTGCCGCCCGAAGAGCGCAACGACCAGACAGCACCTGCGGTCAATCCCTACAACTACCAGGACCATATCTACGACAAGAGCCGGCCGGAAAACCTTGCCTTCCTCGAACGGTTCCGGGCGCTGCTCGACGAATATCCGGCGGCCGCCGCGGTCGGCGAAGTCGGCGATTCGCAGCGTGGGCTGGAAGTGGTCGCCGCCTACACCGCCGGCGGCAAACGCGTCCACATGTGCTATTCCTTCGATTTCCTGGCGCCGGAAAAGATCAGCGCCGCCAAGGTGCGCCAGGTGCTGGAAGCCTTCGGCAAGGTCGCCAGCGACGGCTGGTCGTGCTGGGCCTTTTCCAACCACGACGTGATGCGTCCGGCCTCGCGCTGGGCCGCCGACGAGGCCGACCCGGCCGCCTATCTGAAGGTTATCTCGGCGCTGCTGATGTCGCTGCGCGGTTCGGTCTGCCTCTATCAGGGAGAGGAGCTTGGGCTGGGCGAAGCCGAGTTGCAGTTCGAGGATCTGCAGGACCCCTACGGCATTCGCTTCTGGCCCGAATTCAAGGGCCGCGACGGCTGCCGCACGCCGATGGTGTGGGATGCAACCGCCAGCAATGCCGGCTTTTCGACGGCCAAGCCCTGGCTGCCGGTGCCGGGCAAGCACTTGTCGCAAGCGGTCAATGTTCAGCAGGGCGACGCGGCCTCGCTGCTCGAGCACTACCGGCGCTTTCTCGGTTTCCGCCGCCAGCATCCGGCCCTGGCCAAAGGCGACATCGAGTTCATCGAAAGCGAGGGCGACACCGTCGCCTTCACCCGCCGTGAGGGCAATGAGCAGATCGTCTGCGTCTTCAATCTGGCCAGCAAGCCGGCGGAGGTCGATCTCGGTGGTCAGGCGCTGCTGCCATTGGCCGGGCACGGTTTTTCGGGACAATCCGGCACAGGTTCCATCCGCCTCGGCGGCTACGGCGCCTGGTTCGGGCGCATCGACTGAGTTTTTGACGAAACTGGATTTTTTGAGGAAATCCAGGTTCTCTAGGGAAATCACTGGGAGGAAATTATGGCCGATGTCACGCTGAGACAGGTGAAGAAATCATACGGCAATCTGCACATTCTCCACGGCATCGACCTCGACATAAAGTCGGGCGAGTTCATCGTCTTCGTCGGCCCGTCGGGTTGCGGCAAGTCGACCTTGCTGCGGTCCATCGCCGGGCTTGAGGAGATCACCTCCGGCGAGCTGAAGATCGCCGGCGAGGTGGTGAACGACGTGCCGCCGTCCAAGCGCGGCATCGCCATGGTGTTCCAGTCCTATGCGCTCTATCCGCACATGACCGTCTACGACAACATGGCCTTCTCGATGAAGATCGGCAAGGAAAGTAAGGCCGAGATCGACAAGCGGGTGCGGCAGGCCGCCGAAATCCTGCAGCTGACCAAATATCTCGACCGCCTGCCCAAGGCGATGTCGGGCGGCCAGCGCCAGCGTGTCGCCATCGGCCGCGCCATCGTGCGCAACCCGAAAGTGTTCCTGTTCGATGAGCCGCTGTCGAACCTCGACGCGGCGCTGCGCGTCGCGACCCGCATCGAGATCGCCAAGCTGAAGGAATCGATGCCTGCCACGACCATGATCTACGTCACCCACGATCAGGTCGAAGCGATGACGCTCGCCGACCGCATCGTCGTGCTGAAGGATGGCCATATCGAGCAGGTCGGCACGCCGATGGACCTCTACAAGAAGCCCGGCAATCTGTTCGTTGCCCAGTTCATCGGCTCGCCGGCCATGAACATCCTGCCGGCGACGATCGACAGGACGGGCAACCCGACAATCGTCAGCCATGTCGGCGGCCGCAAGGCAACGGTGCCGATCGCAACGCCGGCGTCAGCCAAGGGTGCGGCAGTCAGCTTCGGCGTGCGGCCGGAGGATCTGTCGGTCGCCACCGGCACGGAATATCTTTTCGAGGGCGTGGTGGACTATGTCGAGCAGCTCGGCGAGGTGCAGCTGGTCTATATCGATATCGGTCGCGCCGACCTGCCGTTGGTGACCAAGCTGCCCGGCAATGTCGAGGTCAAGCGCGGGGCAAAGCTGCGGCTGACCGCGGATGCCGGGGACCTGCACATCTTCGACGCCGATGGGCACTCCTTCTCGCTCAAGCCGGTGGAAGTGAAGGCGGCTTGAGATAGCTGCGTTGTACAGGCATGAAAAAAGAGCGGCGGGCTAGGCCCGCCGCTCTTTTTTTAAGCTTCGGCTGTTAGTTGTTGCCGAACCGATCCCTGTCGCTGCTCTGAGGAACGAACTTCTGTTGGTCGTCCGACGAGTTCAGCAGCTTGTAGACCGCCGAGTTGGTGCCGGTCGACGAAGTGCGGGTGGTGTCGACGGCAGCGGCCGGCTGGTTGGCGCCATTGGAGCCATAATTGTCGCTGCCGGCAAAGGCAGCGCTCGAAACAGCCAGAACGGCTGCGGTGGCAAGAACGATCTTCCTCATTTTAGTCTCCTGAATTTTTCTGATGCCGCCAGCTGCAGCGGATAAGCCCGCCACGTGCTGGAAACCGGCTTTTAGCGGCCGAAAAGGTTACGGTCGGCACCGTGGGCAGGCGCCTGCTCGGCTGGAGCCGACTTCTCAACCGAAGCCGTATGGCCACTATCGGTCGACGTAATCGCAGGCTGGTTGGCGCCGTTCGAACCGTAGTTGTCGCTGCCGGCGAAAGCGCTGCCGGAGATGGCCAAAACGGCGGCGGCAGCAAGGATGATCTTTTTCATTTCAATACTCCTGAATTTTTTGGGATCCCGAGAGCGACGGGTTAGCCGCCCTTCTTTGGTCGGGATCAGCGATTGCCGTAGAGGTCGCGGTCGGCGCCCTGAACGACAGGCTGCTTGTCAGCGTGCGCCGGCTTCTGAATGGAAGCCGTATACGAGCTGTCGACCGAGACGGCTGGCTGGTTCGCACCATTGGAACCGTAATTGTCGCTACCGGCGAAGGCGCTGCCGGTGATCGCCAAAACGGCTGCGGCAGTGAGGATGATCTTTTTCATTTTTAGTACTCCAGTTTGTCTGTCCGTCTAGCGGCGTGTCTTGGGAGCAATTCGCGTCGTTCGGACAGCCCCGATGTGGGAAAGCCATAGGCTGGTTTCCAATCACGAAGTTGTTCCGTGTGGACCACGGTCCTGCACCTTGAAATTGTGCCAGGAAGTTCCTCTATGGTCATTTATCGCATTGTTTTCAGTTGCTTATGTCGAACCGAGTGGTTCGCTCCGGTGTCGGTTTCCGGGCCGTCGTTCACACGGTCCTGCACGCATTGTCAACAGAAACGAACCGTTCGGTTCGATTAGAGATTGCTAATAGTAACTTTTCGATACCGTTGAGCCCTTTTTGCCCCCGATCGGAACTGGATCCGCAGCGATTCGAAACGGCGATGATAGCGCCGCAAGACAGGATCTCAGCCCTTCGGTGGTCGGCGGGGCGTATGCCGCGCGTGTCGCGCCGCATGGATACGATGTCGCTTTCATGCCGACGTCGCGATCGCTGCCGTGATTAGATGATCGCATCTCAGGTGCCGCTTCGTGACGACGCAGCGGAGAATTGGGAAGCCGGTCAGAATCCGGCGCTGCCCCCGCAACGGTGGTGGAGTTGAAGTCGCAACGGGAGACCACTGGGCAAGAGCCTGGGAAGGTGTCGCGATGGTCCGCAAGGACAACTCCAGAGCCCGGAAACCAGCCCGAGATGCATAGACTCGACTGATCGCGGTGGGCGGTCAAGAGGTGGATAGTGCATGTCCGGCGCCGCGCCGGCCTGCGTCCGATCCTTCCTCCATCACCACCAAGTTCAGTCCTTAAACCACGAGGACAGAACTATGGATACGCGCAACGACATGCTGAGGCTCCTGAACGGCCGCAAGCAAGGCTTTTCGCTGGAACAGCCCTTCTACACCGACCCGGACTATTTCAAGCTCGACATGGAGCTTATCTGGTATCGCGACTGGCTGTTCATCGGCCATGATTGCGAACTGCCGAAGCCCGGCAGCTATATCACCGTGCAGATCGGCGATTATCCGGTGGTGCTGGTCCGCGACCAGAAGGGCAACATCAACGCCTTTCACAATTCCTGCCGCCATCGCGGCAGCCGTGTCTGCAACACTGAGAAGGGCATGGCGGCAAAGCTTGTCTGCCCCTATCACCAGTGGACCTACGAGCTTGACGGCCGGCTGCTGTTTGCCCGCCAGATGGCCGACGGTTTCGACAAGAGCCAGTTCGGCCTGAAGCCCGTCGCCTGCGAGAGCGTCGGCGGCTACATCTTCATCTGCCTGGCAAAAGAACCTGCCGACTTTGCCCCGATGCGCGCCATGATAGAGCCCTACCTCAAGCCGCACCGGCTGAATCAAGCCAAGGTCGCCTTCGAGAGCACCATCATCGAGAAGGGCAACTGGAAGCTGGTCTGGGAAAACAACCGCGAATGCTATCACTGCGCCGGCAATCATCCAGAGCTGTGCAAGACATTCCCCGAAGCGCCGACGGTGACCGGCGTGCAGGGCGCCGACAGCGATCCGGAGATGCTGGCGCACTGGGCGAAATGCGAGGCGGCGGGCCTGCCGAGCAAGTTCCGCATCGATCCGGCCGGGCAATACCGCGCCACCCGCGCGCCGCTGCTGCGCGATGCCGTCAGCTACACGATGTCCGGAAAGCGCGCGGTGACGAAGAACCTGTCCGACACTGTTGCCGCCGACCGCATCGGCACCTTGATGCACTACCACTATCCGACGACTTGGAACCACATACTGATCGACCATGCGGTCACCTTCCGGGTGCTGCCGATCAGCGCCACCGAAACCGCGGTGACGACCAAGTGGCTGGTGCACAAGGATGCGGTCGAGGGGGTCGACTACAACCTTGAGGAGCTCACCCATGTCTGGACCGAGACCAACGACCAGGACCGCCGCATCGTCGAGGAAAACGCCTTTGGCATCCTGTCTCGGGCCTATGAGCCCGGCCCCTATTCGGAGCTGCACGAGGGCGGCGTGATCCAGTTCGTCGAATGGTACGCGGCCTTCATCGGCCCGCGCCTTGCCGAAGGCGGCCGGCCGGCGCTGCGCAGCGTCGCGTGAGCTGGAGCAGGCGAAGAGGGACCAGAGGATGAATGCGATGACGGATCTTGGGCTCTATCGCCATCTTGACCAGATGGCGCCGTGGAACGATAGGCTGCAGGCGCTGGAAGTGATCGGCGTCAGCGACGAGGCGCCTGACGTCAAGACCTTCACCTTCCGCTCCGACAACCAGACCTGGTTCCGCTACAAGCCGGGCCAGTTCTTGACGCTGGAACTGCCGACACCGGACGGGCCGCTGATGCGCACCTACACGCTGTCGTCATCGCCATCGCGGCCCTTTTCGATCGCGGTGACGATCAAGGCGCAGGCCGGCAGCATCGGCACGCGCTGGATGTTCGACCATCTGGCACCCGGCTCGCATGTCAAGGCCTATGGACCGGCGGGCGACTTCTCGTTGCACAGCCACCCGGCGGCCAAATACCTGTTCATTTCGGCTGGCTCCGGCGTGACGCCGATGATGTCGATGCTGCGCTGGCTGAACGACTGCGCGCCATGGACCGATGTCGGTTTCGTCAACTGCGCGCGGCGTGCCGAAGAGATCATCTTCCGCAAGGAACTCGAACTGCTCGGCGGCCATATGCCCGGCTTGTCGCTCGGCTTCATGATCGAGGAACGTTCCAGCCGCGAAGGCTGGTACGGCCATATGGGCCGCATCGATGCGATCCGGCTGCCCTTGCTGGCTCCGGATTTCCGCGAGCGCGAAATCTTCTGCTGCGGCCCCGATCCGTTCATGCGCGCCGTGCGCGGCATGCTGGATGCCGCCGGCTTCGACATGACGAAATACCATCAGGAGAGCTTTGCCGCGCCTGTGGTGGAGGAAATTCCGGCGCCGTTTGCCTCCCCGGTCGAGGACGGCATCGCTGCACCTGTCGAAGCCGTGACGCCGATCCGCTTCTCGCTTTCGGAGGTCGACGCCGGCTGCGTCGCCGGCCAGACCGTGCTGCAGACCGCGCGCAGCTCGGGCGTGCGGATTCCCGCCGCCTGCGAGTTCGGCCTGTGCGGCACCTGCAAGGTGAAGAAGGTCTCCGGCGAAGTCGAGATGAGCCACAATGGCGGCATCCTCGACCACGAGATCGATGACGGTTTCATCCTTGCCTGCTGCTCGAAACCGTTGTCGGCGCTCGAAATCGAGGCTTGAGCCGGTCGACTTCGCCGCAACGGTCGCCGACGCAGGCGTTGTGTTCGCGGGTCTTTGTCTTGCCAAGCATAGGCCGAGTGATTTAGACGCACTTAGGAAGGGCTGGGCAGACCGTGAAGCCGGCGCATCCCTTCAGGGCGCATGGGACGGGGGACAGAGCGATGCAGCAGCGGGTCTACGCGGTCGCAAGCAAGGACATCGTTTTCGAATCATTCGATGGCGAAGCCGTCGTTCTCGATCTTTCGAGCGGCAAGTATTTCGGCTTTTCCGATTCCGGCAGCCGGGTCTGGCAGGCTTTGTCGTCCGGCGTCGCCACTGAAGCACTGGTCGGAGCTGCCGCGGGCGCCGCAAAAACAAGCCTGGCCGACCTCGAAAGCTTCGTTGCCCGACTGCTCGATTTCGGGTTGCTTGCGCCAGCCGAAACACCGGCACAACCGCTTTCGGGCGAGCTGTCGGCTGCGCTTGCTGCCAGCAATGAGCCGCTCAAGGTCGATGTCCATGACGACCTTGCCGATCTCATCATTGTCGACCCGATCCATGAGGTTGAGGAACCTCTCGGCTGGCCGGCGGTGAAACAGGCATAATCGTTTCCCTAAAGCGCGTCGCGTTTGAACGGACTCAGGCGACGCGGTTTAGATCTTTGATTTTATGCATGTCGTCGTCTCAAAACCGGGGCCACCCCGAGCGACATGCATCAGGCGACCCGGCGCAATTCTGGACGCTGAACAACCAACACATGCCTTTGATCACGCTGCAAACCCTGCCGGATTATGCCCGCCATGTGCTGGCGGCCGCGGAAAGCGCCGCCGCCTTCTATCCCGTTACCGCCAGCGTGCGGTTGCCGGGACTGGAGCTGAGTGTCCACCTCGACCATGGCACGCTGGCGGAAGCCATGAGCCATGCCTTCATACCGGCCCCGGAAAATCCGTCTGCATCTGACGGCTGCCGCATTTTCGTCGCCCACCCGGGCATCGATGGCGTCCTCGCCCCGGCCACCTGGAGCCGAGGCGATTACAACCATCATGCCTTTGCCAACCGGCTGGAAGAGGCCGGATTGCGCGGCAGCTACTATCATGACCTCGATTTCTGGCAGTTCCATGATCCGCAACGCCATGTCGGGGCGCAGCTGATGATGGCGGCCGAGGCCTTTCCGCCATGGGAACAGGCGGCGCCGCTGCGCGCCTTCCTGCATTGGGAATATGCGGCGCGCGGCATGCGGCTTACCCATGCCGGCACGCTGGGCATCGATGGCAAGGGCGTGTTGCTGGCGGGCTCCGGGGGAGCCGGAAAATCGGGAACGGTCGTCGCCGGCCTGCTCAATGGGCTCGATAGCGTCGGCGACGACTATGTGCTGATCGACCGGACCGGGGGGGTGACGGCCTATCCGCTGTTTGCCACGCTCAAGCAGGATCCGGAGGGCTTCAAGCGGCTGAAGCTGGAGGAGCGGCTAAAGTCGTACCAACCGCTGAACTGGCAAGGCAAGCATGCCTTTCACATCGACGAGATCGCGCCTCGACCAACTCCTGCAAGTCTGGACATTATTGCTTTAATAGTGCCCCATATCAGGGGAGGTGCGAGAAGCTCGGTCATGCCCATATCGCGCAAGGATGCCATGATCGCCTTGGCGCCGTCAGGAATCGTGCAGATGCCGGGCGAGCGGGAAGCGGGCTTTCGCTTTTTCGGCGAGCTTACCCGCGATCTGCCATGCTACCGGCTGTTGCTGGGGACCGAGCCGCGCGAGATCGCCAGCACGATTGCGGATTTCGTCCTTCGGGGCGCTGCATGAAGTTGAGCGTCATCGTGCCGGTCTACAATCGGGAGATCTATGTCGTTTCGACGTTGCGGTCCCTGCTCAGGCAACGCGACGATGCCGATCTCGATATCATCGTTGTCGACGACGGCTCGACGGACAGCTCCGTTGAAGCCGTCCGCGCCATCATGCGGGAAGCGTCGTGCATCCGCCTGTTCCAGCAGGCCAACCAGGGCGTGGCCAACGCGCGCAACACAGGGCTGAAGCAGTTGCTGCCGCAAACCGAACTGGTGTCGTTCCTGGATTCGGACGACGTCTCGCCGGCTGGACGATTCAAGGCTGACCTACCCCTGTTCGCGGCCGACCCTGCGCTCGAGCTGACCTACTCGCTGATGACGCGCGTCGATCTCATGGACGACGAAGCCCTGCAGCCGGCACCGGGCGGCGCAGGTCCCACCGTGCGCGGCGTCAGCCTTAGCGCCGGGGTATTCCGCAGGGCACTCATCGACCGTGCTGGTGCTTTCGACGAGGAGTTCCGGCAGGGGGAAGACGCCGACTATCTTCTGCGCATTTTCGAAACCAGCCCGAAGCACATTTTTCCCGACACCGTCGCGGTATACTACCGGCGCCACCCCGGCAATTTGACCAAGCAAAGGGATGTGGCGGTGCGCGAATACCTACGTGTAATTCAGAAATCCTTGCGGCGGCGCAAGGCCGATCCGTCGCGGCGCCCGGTCGAGGGGCTTTTCGAGATCAAGCGCCCGGCAGAGTGGTGAAACAATGAACAGATCACAGCCTGGGATGCGTGCGTGAAGCTGAGCGTGATCATGCCGGTCTACAACCGCGAACGCCATGTCGGCTCGGCGCTGCGCTCGCTGCTGAGGCAGCGCGATGCCGCCGATCTCGACATCATCGTTATCGATGACGGTTCGACCGACAGTTCGGTGGCGGTCGTGCGCTCGCTGATCGCGGAGGCGCCGTGCATTCGCCTTTTCCAGCAGCAGAATGCCGGGGTGACGCGGGCACGCAACGCGGGCTTGCGGCAATTGCTGCCGCAGACCGGGCTGGTATCGTTTCTCGATTCCGACGACATTTCCCCGCCGGGCCGCTTCAAGGCGGATCTGGCCTGTTTCGACGCAGACCCCACCCTCGAGCTCACCTATTCGCGCATGACGCTGGTCGACGACATAGATGACGATACGCTGGAGCCGACAGCCGACAGCCACTCGGTGACGGTTCGCGGCATTCACCTGTCTCCCGCTATCTTCGTCCGGCGGTTGGTCGAACGCATCGGCAGCTTCGACGAGGATTTCCACCAGGCCGAGGACACCGACTATCTGCTGCGCACTTTCGAAAGCGGGCCGAAATTCACGATGCCCGACACTGTTGCGCTCTATTACCGGCGCCATCCCGGCAACATGACCAGGCAGGCCGATGTTCCTTTTCGCGAATTCATGCGCGCCGTCTACAAGTCGATGAAACGGCGCGAGGCCGACCGCTCCTTGCACCCTGTCGACGGCATCTTCGATTTCAAGGAACTTGCGAATTGGCGTTTCCTGTGATGGCCAGCTACGGCGTCGTCATTCCGGCCTTCAACGCGACCGCCACCATCGCCGAGACGCTGCGATCGGTCGCGGCCCAGACGATCCAGCCCGACGCCATAATCGTCGTCGATGACGGCTCGACCGACGATACGGTCGCGGTGGTCAATGCGCTGGGCATGCCGGTGCAGGTGTTGCGCCAGGACAATGCCGGACCAGGCAGCGCCACCACCAGGGGCATCGCCGCGCTGGCGACGCCCTTCGTCGCCACGCTCGATGCGGACGATCTGTGGCTGCCGACCAAGATCGAAAGGCAGCTGGAGCATTTCGAGCGGTTTCCCGCGACGGCAGGAGTCTTTGCCCACTGGCGGACGTTTCGCGATGACAAGCCCGATGTGCAACAGGACGTGGCGGTGGCGGGCTGGTCGCGCACGACGATGATGATCCGCCGGGAGGTAGCCGAGGCCGTCGGTCCGATCATCGACCCGCAAGGCGGTCGCGGCGACATGGTCGACTGGATCGCCCGTGCCCGCGAGGCGGGCTTTGCGCTTGCCATGCTCGACGATGTCCTGACCTTGCGCCGCATCCGGCCCGACAGCATGTCCTATGGACGCGACCCCGTGCGCGACCGCGGTTATGTCGAAGTCGTAAGGCTGGCCATGCAAAGGCGAGCAGCGAAAAAGGCGAGCGCCGACTGATGGCCAATGCCATGCGCCGTATCGGCCGTCGGTTTCCGGACTATGGTTGGTCATGGCCAACTGGCGGACTCGACCAGCTGCTGAAGGCCGCATTGCTGCCCGATGAAGAAGCGGCAGGGCGTTACGCGGCGCGCTGGCTCGACGAGAACGATATCGACCATGCTGCTTTCCGCGAGCATCGGCTGCTGGCCGCGATCTCCGACAGGTTCGGCCGCAAGCTGGCTGGGCATCCGGCCTATCCACGTCTTGTCGGCCTGCAAAAGATGCTGTGGACCAAATCGCGACTGGCTGCGCGCGAGGCCGAGCCGGCGCTACAGGCCATGATCGACGCCGGCTGCGCGGTGATGCTTATCAAAGGCGCCAGCCGCATCGCCGTCAACGCGTCGGCGCAGCGCGGCCGGGTGGCGCATGACATCGACATACTGGTGCGCTCGCAGGCCATGATTGCCGCCTTCGATGTGCTTAGCGAACGCGACTGGCAGATCGCCACCGGCGTCAGTCCGCAATATCTGCGCACCAGGCTGGCGTCCTTGCGTTCGATGAATTTTTTCAAGGGCAGTTTCGGCGACATCGACCTGCACCAGCTCGCTTATGACGGGTCGCAGCAAAGCGCGGAAGATGATCTGGCGATCTGGCAGCGGGCGCTGTCAGCCGATTTCAATGGCGTCCGCGTGCTTGTTCCCTCTCCGGCCGACCGCATGGCGCTCGCCATCGCACATGGCGGCCTCGATGCCCACACCCACAGCGACTGGCTGGTCGACTGCGCCGTCGCCATCGAGGGCGACGAGGTCGACTGGGACGTGTTCGCCGATATCGTCGCCAGGCGCCACCTGGCCGTAGCCGCGGCGGTGGCGCTGTCCTACCTCAGCCTGGAAATCGGCATTGCAGTGCCGCCGGCTGAACTGGCACGGACGGTTGCGAACGCCGATCACGCCGGCCTGTCGCGCTGGTCCTCGGTGCTGCAGGCCAAGCCGCGCACCGATTTCGGCGGTCTCGTCTGGCTGTCGCGCGGCTTTGCCAAGCAGTTGCGCCTGAAACGCAAGAAGGGCCGACTGCAGCATCCGACGCCTGCTGCCGTCTGGCGCGGCAGGCCGACATTGCGCAAGGCAAGAGCGACGCCGGAACCGTTCGCGCTTTCTCAGGCCCTGCCGCGTCCGGACAGGACTGGAGAGATGATGCTGGACGTCACCGTCAGGATCGTCGTTCCGCCAGTCCGCCGCCGCATCGAGATGGAAATCAATGCCGGCAGCGGTCACGTCGCCCGCTTGCGTTCCATGGTGATCAGCCGCGCCGGCGGCGGACGTGTGCTGCGCTTTCGCGGCAAGGTAACGGTGGACGACACCGGCCGGCCTCTGGTGATCGAGGCACGGCCATCGCGCCAGTTCCGCAACTGGGACAATGAGGCCGAAGTCGCCGCCTATGGCGCGCTGCCGTTCCAATTGCTGTCGGCAAGGTTTTCACCCGCCTGAGAGCGGGTCGCTGTTTCCATGAAACATTGAACCACTGTGGCCCTCTCAGACGCCATAGCGCTCGGTGCGGATGATTTCCGCTGATATGCCGGCATCGATCAGCGCCTGGGCAGCCGCCGAGACGAAGGCGTTCGACCCGCAGACGAAGGCGAGCGCCGGCGGCCGCGGCAGCCGCGTGAGCGCCTGCATGACCATTGCCGTGTCGATGCGCCTCGAATAGTCGGACGGGCGCCGTGCCGCCTCGCGCGTCAGCGTCAGCACCAGCTCGAACCCGTCGCCGCGGTCGCCGAGGCCGATCAGCTCGTCGCGGAAGATCACCTCGTCCCAGACCCGCACCGAAAACATCAGCGCCACCGGCACCGCCGATTTGCGCAAGGCTCGATGCCGCACCATCGCCATCAGCGGCACCACGCCGGAGCCGCCGCCGACCAGAAGCAGCGGCCCGCCATCCCCATCGGACCAGACGAAATGGCCGCCGAGCGGCCCGCGCAGTTCGATCTCGTCACCGACCGCGGCGATGTCGTGGAAGAAGGGCGAGACTTCACCGTCGTCGAGCCGCTCGATCGCCAGCTCGATCGTGGCGCCGCTCTCCGGCGCCGAGGCGATGGAATAGGAGCGGCGCGCCTGGTAGCCGTCAGGCGCAGTCAGCCTGACATCGACATGCTGTCCGGCGCGATAGGCGAATGGCCGTGACAGCGCGAAGAAGAAACTGGTGACGCGTGGCGTCCGCTTTTCGATCCGGGTGATTTTCGCCGTCTGCCAGGGAGATTGCGGCGCTTCGCTCATGGATCGCCGCTATAGCGCTGCTCGCGCCACGGGTCGCCATAGATGTGATAGCCGCGCAATTCCCAGAAGCCCGGCTCGTCGCGCTCGGTGAACTGCAGCCCGTTCAGCCATTTAGCCGATTTCCAGAAATAGAGATGCGGCACCAGGAGCCGCGCCGGGCCGCCATGGTCGGCAGTGATTGGCTTGCCTTCATAAAGCAGCGCCACCATCGCCTTCCCCGCGGTGAGATCCTTGGCCGGCACGTTGGTGGTATAGCCGTCATAGCCATGCGCCAGCAGGAAGCCGGTCGGCGCTTCGATGCCGGCATCGGCAAGGATGTCGTCGACCAGCACGCCTTGCCAGGCGGTATCGAACTTGGTCCAGGCGGTAACGCAATGGATGTCGCGCGTCATCTTGGTCAAGGGCAGCGCGTTGAACTCGGCCCAGTTCCATTTCTTGATCGGGCGTGGCCCGTGCTTGAGCGTGAACGACCAGTCCTCGGTGCGCACGCGCGGCGTCGGCCCCGCCGACAGCACTGGAAAGCCCTGTTCGAGATACTGACCGGGCGGAATGCGCGCATCGGTCTCCGTCGGAGGCTTTCGACCGGAGGAAAAACCGCGAGTGACCATCGAACCGTCCGTTTTTAGCAGGCCATTGCCGGCCTGCCGTAATGTTCTCGAAGATGTCGCGGCGGGCAACGGGAATTTTGGCGGGGCCGTTCGGCAGGCCTGCCGATCGTTCAGCGAGCCCGCCGAATCATGTCTCAACCGGCGGCGAAGGGTACGGCGACGAAGATTTGCGCGTCGCCCCGGTCGACCAAAAGCAGCACCGACTTCCGGCCCGATCTGCCGGGCTCGGCGATCGCCTGGTTGGCTTACCGCGCATTCCGCACCGGCGACTGGTCGACGGCGACGATGACGTCGCCCGGCTGCAGGTCCGCATTGGCGGCTGCCTTGTCCGGATTGACGCGCTCGACCACGGCGCCACGCTGGTTCCAATCACAATGTCGTCAGCGGCCTTCGTTGCGCCTGAGATAGGCTGTGGCGATCTCGCGCATCCGGTCGCCGTCGAAGCTCGGCCCATGGCCGCCATGGCCGAGGCGAACAGGCAGGTCGAGGAGCCGCTGCATGGTACGGCGATAATCAGGCCGGCAGGAATCCGGCAGGTCGTCGATCAGCATGGAATCGTAGATGGCGTCGCCGGCAAAGAACAACCCGTCCGTCTCTTCGAACAAAGCGATCGAATCCGGCGAATGTCCGGGCAGATGCAGGACGCGGAACTGCCGGTCGCCGAGGTCGACGATGTCGCCCTCGTCCAGCGTGCGCGTCAGCGGCGCCGGCGGGATCTTGTAGTCGGCCGCCGTCCAGCCCGGCGCCGGCAATTTCGAAACGGCGCCGTCGAGATTGCAAAACATGTAGGCGTAGGTCACTGCCTCATTCATGGTCTCGAAATGCTCGGCACTGTGCCGCGGCCCGGCGCGCAGCGGAAACTCGTGCAGCGAGCCGACATGGTCGAGATGGATGTGGGTGGCGACAACGATGAGCGGCTTGCCCTCGGGCGTGTCGATCTCAGGCGCCAGCGGGCAGATGCCCATGCCGGTGTCGACCAGCAGGTCGGCGTCGCGTCCCCTGAAATGCCAGATGTTGGCGCGCACGAAATCATGCACGAACGGCTCGGTCAGCATCGTCGTGCGGTCGTCGATGATCGTCTTGCCGAACCAGTCGCCGACAACGCGCTCGCCACCAAAACGGGTGCCGCCAAAACGGCCGCCCATCAGACGAAGGGCTTTCCCACCTTGTATTTTTCCGGCACCAGCCGCTTCAGGTAAGCCATGCCCGCTTCCGACAGCTGGTTGACATCGGGCTTCATGAAATCGTCGGGCATATGGCGCGTCTTGCCGGCGACGTTCTTCAGCGGCACCTTCTTCAGCACGGTTTTCGTGCCGTCATATTGCAGCGCCACCGAGCCACCGCCTTCGCCGGCAACGGCAACCGCGAAGGCGCCGGCGTCGAAAGCCTCCCGCGCGTCGACGGCGCTGATCGCGCCGACATAGCCGCGCGGCATGTAGCCAAGCGCATCGACGCGGGCGCGCTTGCCCGACAGGCCTTCGGCGAGCGCACGTTCCAGAGCTGACGGCAGGTCGCTGCCCGACAGTTTGACGTTGCCATGCGCGTCGCGCTCGAGCTTGTCCGGCGGCACCAGGCTTTCGACCAGCGCCTTGCCGTCGGCGGTGCTGACTCCTTCGGAGACGGCGACGATGCAACGCTTGTGGCGGTCGAGCGTGGCGCGCACGTCGTCGATGAAACCGGCGGCGGAGAACGGCCGTTCCGGCACGTAGACCAGATGCGGGCCGCTGTCGGGATCGAGCTGCCAGGCTGCAGCCGCCGCGGTGAGGAAGCCGGCATGCCGACCCATTACGATGCCGACATAGATGCCGGGCAATGCGCGGAAATCGAGATCGACGGACAGGAACGCGCCGGCGACGAATTCGGCCGCCGAGATGAAGCCCGGCGTGTGGTCGTTTTCCTCGAGGTCGTTGTCGATGGTTTTTGGCGCATGGACGAAAGCGATGCTGCCGCCGGCTGCGTCGGTCAGAATCTGCTGCGTGCCCGACGTGTCGTTGCCGCCGATATAGATGAAGGCGTCCGCGCCGGCCTTCTTCAGGCCCTTGAGGATGACCTCGCAATAGGCAGCGTCGGGCTTGTCGCGTGTCGAGCCGAGCGCGGCACTCGGCGTGCCGGCGATCAGCCGCAGCCGGTCCTCTGGGATGGCGGAGAGGTCGACATAGTTGCCGTCACGAATGCCGCGCACGCCGTGGAGCGAGCCCAGCACCTTGGCGCCGGGATGGCGCTTGCGGACTTCCAGCGTGGCCCCGACAACCGTCTGGTTGATGACGGCGGTCGGGCCGCCGCCCTGTGCGATGACAAACGTTCCAGCCATGCTCGATCTCTCCCGGCGCTGTGGTTTTCAAGGCACCTTGGCCTAGCTTGCCGCATCGCGCAACGGGAGTTTCCAGCGGCGCCAAACCGCCGCACAGGATCAGACGACCACGACCGGGTTCTTCTTGGAAACGCGGCTGTAGAGGTCGATGATATCCTGGTTGATCAGGCGCACGCAGCCCGACGACATCGCCTGGCCAATGCTCGCCCATTCCGGCGAACCGTGTATGCGGTAGCCGGTGTCCTTGCCGTCCTGGTAGATGTAGAGGGCGCGTGCGCCGAGCGGGTTGGTGAGGCCACCGGGCTGGCCGTTTTGCCATTTCACCAGTTCCGGCTTGCGCTGGATCATCTCCGGCGGCGGCGTCCAGGTCGGCCATTCCTTGCCGTACTGGATGTTGGCGCGGCCGGACCAGCGGAAGCCGTCCTTGCCGATGCCGACGCCGTAGCGAATGGCGTCGCCGCCCTCCTGCACCAGATAGAGCTTTCGCTCCTGCAGATGGACGACAATGGTGCCGGGCGCCTCGCCGGTCTCGTTGACGACGATCTGGCGGCGGAACTCCGGCTTGACCTTCTGATAGGGCACAGCCGGCACTTCGAAGCCGCCATCGTTGAGTGAGGCGTACATGACATCGGGGCCGGTGATGTTCTTGTCGACGCTGATCGCCGGACGGATCGGCCGCACCGAGCCGGTGACCGTGTCATCCAGCTGGAATTGCGGCAACTCGAGCGTCGAAGTGCTGCAGCCGGCCATGCCGAGCAGCGTCATGGCGCCGGCCCCTGACAGGACGAAGCGGCGGGAATAGAGATGTTCGGTCTCGTTTGCGTCGCCATTTGCTGGCGGCGTCACATTCTGCGGCAACTCACGCATACCCAAACCCTACGCTGTCGGCGGGAAACACGGTCCGGCCGGATAGCAGGCAGTTTCGCCAAACATGGTTGAAAAAGGGTGAAGGCCCAACGACCGGCATTAAACCTGTGCCGCCAATAGCCGCAGCGGTCGGGCGAAATGGTCCGCCGTGCATTTTTGGGAGAGGGCCCTTTACATTCCTCCGCACACGAGGATTTATCCTTTTCTTTGCCCTCAAGGAGACAAAGATGTCGTTCGAAAACTGGGCCGCCTTCGCCGCCGCCTCCGCCGTGCTGCTCATCATTCCGGGCCCGACCATTCTTCTGGTCGTGTCCTATGCGCTGGGCCAGGGCTGGCGCACCGCCTTGCCGATGGCCGTCGGCGTGGCGCTGGGCGACTTCACCGCCATGACCCTGTCGATGCTGGGCATCGGCGCGCTGCTGGCGGCGTCGGCGACCGTGTTCACCATTCTGAAGCTGATCGGCGCCTGCTATCTGATCTATCTCGGGGTAAAACTGTTTCGCGCCGGCGGCGCGCTCAAAGCCGAACCACGCACAGATGCCGTCTCGGCCGCCAAGATGATGGCGCACGCCTGGCTGGTCACCGCACTCAACCCGAAGAGCATCACCTTCTTCGTCGCCTTCCTGCCGCAGTTCCTCAATCGGGAAGCCGATTTCTGGACACAGATGCTGATCTTCGAAACGACCTTCCTGGCGCTCGCCTTCGCCAATGCCTTCGGCTACGCGCTGATCGCGGCGCGCGCCCGCAACGTCGTACGCAACCCCAAGGCAATCCGCATCTTCAACCGCACCGGCGGCACGCTGCTGGTCGGCGCCGGAATCGCCACGGTGGCGATGCGCTCGGGCAATTAGGAACTGCGGAGCATCAGGGCCGACATGGCAGTAAGAGATCCATTCGGCCTAATGTTTTCGGGCGCGACCGAAGCCGGGTTTTCACCCTACTGCCAGGCCGTTCATGAATTGCAATGCTTCGTCGGCGACCCGGTCGGCTCCGTTGACCGCGCCATATCCGCGGATCCCGGTTTCGTCATGGCGCATGTCTTCAAGGGGTATCTGTTCGGCCTCGCCACCGAACGCGAGGCAACGGCGGTCGCCCAGGCGTGCCATGCTGCGGCACTGCCGCTTGCCGCGACGCCGCGCGAACAGGCGCATGTGGCGGCCCTTGGCCACCTTGCCGAGGGACGCTGGCATGACGCCGCGCGCCTGCTCGAAGATATCGCCATCGACAACCCGCTCGACGCGGTGGCGTTGCAGGTCGGCCACCAGATCGACTTCTTCACCGGCAATGCCCGCATGCTGCGCGACCGTATCAGCCGCGCGCTGCCGTCCTGGCAGAGCGGCATGCCAGGTTACCACGCCATTCTCGGTATGCAGGCCTTCGGTCTCGAGGAGATGGGCGACTATATCAGAGCCGAAAATTTCGGCCGACAGGCGATCGAGATCGAGCCGCGAGACGGCTGGGCGCAGCATGCGGTCGCCCATGTCATGGAGATGCAGAGCCGGCAACGGGACGGTATCGCCTGGATGCGCGCCAATCCCGAGGCGTGGACCAAAGAGAGCTTCCTGCAGGTGCACAATTGGTGGCATCTGGCGCTGTTCCACTACGACCTCGGCGAAACCGACGAAGTGCTCAAGCTTTATGACGGCCCGATCTATGGTGCCCGCTCTGCCCTGGCGCTCAACATGGTCGACGCCTCGGCGATCCTGTGGCGGCTTTATCTCGGCGGTGTCGATGTCGGCGACCGCTGGGCAGCGCTCGCCGCCAATTGGGCGCCGAAGGCTGGAGCCGGCAACTACGCCTTCAACGATGCGCATGCGATGATGGCATTCGTCGGCGCCGGGCTCGTAGCGCCGGCCAAGATCTTGCTCGAAGCCCAGCACGAGGCGATGCGCGGCAGCGACGACAATGTCGCCTTTACCCGGGATGTCGGCCAGCCACTGACGGAAGGCATCAAGGCATTCGGCGAGGGAAATTACAGCGAAGCGGTGCGCTTGATCCGACCGATCCGCGCCATTGCCCATCGCTTTGGCGGCAGCCACGCCCAGCGCGATGTGATTGATCTCACGCTGATCGAGGCGGCGTTGCGCGCCGGTGACCCAGCGCTTGCCCGGGCGTTGACGGCCGAGCGCGCACTGGCCCGGCCGGACAGTCCGCTTTCGGCGCTGTTTTCGCAACGCGCCGCCAATTTGTCAGAGAATTGACCCGCGGCGGATCTTGTTTTAAAAACTGGCAAGCCAGATTTTTTCGAGACCCGAAAAAATTAATGGCAATGGGAGGAATGCATGTATCTCGGCCTCGATCTCGGCACGTCGGGCGTCAAGGCGCTGTTGATCGATGCCGGGCAGAAGATCATCGGCTCCGGCCATGCTTCGCTTGACGTATCGCGGCCGCATCCCGGCTGGTCCGAACAAAACCCCGCCGACTGGATCCGCGCCTGCGAGACGGCCATTGCCGAGCTGAAAGCCTCGCACCCAAAAGAGCTTGCCGCGGTCAAGGGCATCGGCCTTTCCGGCCATATGCATGGCGCCACCTTGCTAGATGCCGGCGACCAGGTGCTCCGCCCCTGCATTCTGTGGAACGATACGCGCAGCCACGCCGAGGCCGCCGCGCTCGATGCCGACCCGCGCTTTCGCCAACTCACCGGGAATATCGTCTTCCCCGGCTTCACGGCGCCGAAACTCGCCTGGGTGAAGAACAATGAGCCCTCCGTCTTCGCCAAAGTGGCGAAGGTGCTTTTGCCGAAGGATTTCCTGCGGCTGTGGCTGACCGGCGAGCATATCTCAGAAATGTCCGACTCGGCCGGCACCTCCTGGCTCGATGTCGGCAAACGGCGCTGGTCCCCCGAGTTGCTTGCGGCGACATCGCTCGACGAAAGGCAGATGCCGTCGCTGGTCGAAGGCACGGAGAAGGCCGGAGCCTTGCGCGCCGAACTGGCCGTCAGCTGGGGCATAGCATCGGGCACCCCGGTTGCCGGCGGCGCCGGCGACAATGCTGCTTCGGCCTGCGGCATGGGCACGGTCGGCGCCGGCCACGCTTTTGTGTCGCTGGGCACATCTGGCGTGCTGTTTGCCGCCAACGCTTCCTACCTGCCCAATCCGGCAAGCGCGGTGCACACCTTCTGCCATGCCCTGCCCAACACCTGGCACCAGATGGGGGTCATCCTGTCTGCGACCGATTCGCTGAACTGGCTGTCGGAGATTTCAGGCAAGAAGGCCGGCGAATTGACCGCCGAACTTGGCGATGTGCTGAGAGCGCCGAGCGGGGTGTCGTTCCTGCCCTATCTCTCGGGCGAGCGCACGCCGCATAATGATTCCGCCATTCGTGGGTCCTTCACCGGACTGGCGCATGAGTCGAGCCGCGCGGTGCTGACGCAGGCCGTGCTTGAAGGCGTCGCCTTCGCATTCCGCGACAGTCTCGAAGCCTTGAAGACCGCCGGCACGGATTTGACGCGGGTAACCGCGATCGGCGGCGGCTCGCGCTCGCGCTACTGGCTGAAGGCGATCGCTACGGCGCTGCAGGTGCCCGTGGACATTCCGGCCGACGGCGATTTCGGTGCTGCCTTTGGCGCGGCGAGGCTTGGTCTGATCGCGGCGACAGGGGCTGATCCGCTGGCGGTGTGCACGGCGCCGAGGACGGATGCGACGATCGAACCGGATGTCCCGCTTGGCGGGGCGTATGCCGATGCCTATCAGCGCTACCGGGCGCTATACCCGGCGATCAAAGGCATGACCGCGTGAGTCGGCGCGAGGCACCCCCCTCTGCCCTGCCGGGCATCTCCCCCGCAAGGGGGGAGATCGGCAGCGTCGGCGGGTATGCCAGTCTTGTAAGGTGGGTGATTAGCGAAGGCGTGGATGCCAGCCAATCTCCCCCCTTGCGGGGGAGATGCCCGGCAGGGCAGAGGGGGGTGTCTCGCGCCACCCTTAATCGATCACTGCGCCGGCACCTTGTCCAGAAACCCGGTGACGCTCTTCAGGCGCCCATTTTCGATAACACCGATATCGGTGCCTTCGATAACCGACGGCACGCCTTCCGGCCCAAGATTCCACGAGAAGCGGATGCGGTCGCCAAACCCGTCCGGCGTACCCTTCAGCGAGAACCGGAAGCCGGCGAAGCGCTGCTGTACGCCGTCGATCAGCCCAGCAACGCCGGCGTGGCCGTCGCCCTGCATGAGCGGATCGCGGTAGCTGACGTCTTCGGTGAAGGTGGCCTTGAGCAGTTCGGCACGGCGATCCGCATCGGCCTCGTTCCAGGCGGTGATGTAGTTCTGGGCGATCGTATTGAGGTCGGTCATGGTCTGTCTCCTTCGTTGAGTGGCTTTGACACGAGGCTTTTCACCCCAAGCGAGAGCGAAACCAATTACGCCTGAGGTAATCAGGGTGAACTATTCGAGAGAGGACAGAAATCATGAGCAGCGGATTTTTCGGCGACATCAAAGCGATCAAGTATGAGGGGCCGGATTCCACCAATCCGCTGGCCTACCGCTTCTACAATCCCGACGAGGTGGTGGCCGGCAAACGGCTGGAAGACCATCTGCGCTTCGCCGTCGCCTACTGGCATTCTTTCGCCTGGCCGGGCGGCGATCCCTTTGGCGGCCAGACCTTCGACCGGCCCTGGTTTCCCAAGGCTGGCGGCGTCGACACGATGGAACTGGCCAAGCTGAAAGCCGACGTCGCCTTCGAGATGTTCTCGCTGCTCGGCGCGCCCTATTTCTGCTTCCACGACGCCGACGTGCGGCCGGAAGGCAAGGATTTCTCCGAAAGTGCCGCGCGGCTCGACGAGATCGCCGACTATTTTGCCGCCAAGATGAAGAAGACCGGCGTCAAACTGCTCTGGGGCACGGCCAACCTGTTCTCCAACCGCCGCTTCATGTCGGGCGCCGCCACCAATCCCGATCCGGATGTCTTCGCCTATGCGGCGGCGACGGTGAAAAGCTGCATCGACGTCACGAAGCGGCTGAAGGGCGAGAATTATGTACTGTGGGGCGGGCGCGAGGGCTATGAAACGCTGCTCAACACTGATCTTGCTCGCGAGCAGGAGCAGGCCGGGCGCTTCCTCAGTCTCGTCGTCGACTACAAGCACAAGATCGGCTTCAAAGGCACGATCCTGATCGAGCCGAAGCCGCAGGAGCCGACCAAGCATCAGTACGACTACGACGTTGCCACGGTCTACGGTTTCCTCAAGCGCTTCGGGCTGGAGAAGGAAGTGAAGCTGAACATCGAGCAGGGCCACGCGATTCTTGCCGGCCATTCCTTTGAGCACGAGCTGGCGCTGGCCAATGCGCTCGGCGTCTTCGGCTCGATCGACATGAACCGCAACGACTACCAGTCGGGCTGGGACACCGACCAGTTCCCCAACAATGTGCCGGAGATGGCGCTGGCCTATTACCAGGTGTTGCAGGCCGGCGGCTTCAAGACCGGCGGCACCAATTTCGACGCCAAGCTGCGCCGCCAGTCGCTCGACCCGCAGGACCTGCTGATCGGCCATATCGGCGGCATGGATTCCTGCGCACGAGGTCTCAAGGCAGCCGCCAAGATGGTCGAGGACAAGGCGCTGTCGGGTCCGCTGGCCGAGCGCTATGCCGGTTGGAACACGGCCGAGGGCAAGGCGATGCTGTCGGGCAAGCGCTCGCTGGAAGACATCGCCGAGCGCGTGGTGAAGAAGAAGATCGAGCCGCAGCCACGCTCCGGCCGCCAGGAGTTGCTGGAAAACATCGTCAACCGCTACGTCTGAGGGCGGAAAGCCGATTCGTTGTGCTCAAGGGTGGCTGGATAACATTCCGGCCGCCCCGGAATGGGGTTTGCGCAAGACCCTATCCGACGACAAGGGTTTGCCCTTTGGCGCCCCTCAATGACCTCGCTCTTGCCTTCAAACTGCCGTCACGTATCTCGTATAAGGATGCGGTTGTGGCGGGTGAAAAGGAAGGAGGCGAACCGATATGCAGCATGAACGCGAAATCGACGCCCTGCTCTCATCCGGCGAGACCGGATCGATCATCGACCGGCTGATGGCGCTGCCGCGGCCGACCGACAGCGTGAAAAACGAATGGGATCGTGCTGTCAGCAGCCGATTTGAAGTCCGTCTGGCGAGGCAGATGCGCTCGCAGATGGACGCCGGCAGCGATCGACAGAACGCAGCCTGATCTCCCTTTGTCCGTGCATGTCGTAATCCCAAAACCGCGACACACTTTTGGGCGACATGCATCAACCTCGGCGCAGCCTGACCGGGGCTTCGCCGAACGCTCTTGAAAACGCTCTGGAAAATGCCGCGGCGGACGAGAACCCCGTCCGCCCGGCAATATCCGCCATGGCGATCCGCGTGTCGACCACCAGCCGCCGCGCCGCGCCCAGCCGCAGCCTGAGATAATATGCGCCCGGCGTCTCGCCGATCGACTTGCGAAAAATGCTCTCCAATGTCCGCGCCGTCACCCCGGCGCGTTTTGCCACCGCGTCGATGGTCAGCGGCTGGTCGACATGCGATTCCATCAGCCGGATAGCCTGCGCCAGACGCGGGTCGTAGCCGTCGAGCCGGCCGAGCGAGACCAGCGGCTGCGCGTCGGTCGCGGCGCGCGCCTGGTCGTAGATGAAGACGCTGGCGACATCGAGCGCGACGGCCATGCCGAGCCGGGTGCGGATCAGATGCAGCATCAGGTCGAAGGTCGGCGACGCCCCGCCCGAGGTGAACACCGGTCCGTCGATGACGTAGCGGTCCGGACGCACGTCGACGCCGGGAAAGGCGGAGGAAAAATCCTCCATGTCTTCCCAATGGGTGGTGGCGCTGCGGCCTTCGAGGAGGCCGGCGCGCGCCACCAGCCATGTGCCGGCCTCGACGCCGCCGCAGGCGCGAGCCGCGCGGGCCGCTCGCCGTAATCCGGAAAGCAGAGCCGATGTCGCGTAATTCTGGGTGCCGAAGCCGGCGACGACGACAAGCACGTCGGTCGGCTCGGCCGCATCGAAGCGGCCCCTGACCGCCACCGGCAGGCCGCATGTGGTGACCGGCGCCTCGCCGGTGACCGAGACCAGTTTGAAATCGAACAGCGTCTCGCCTGAGATGCGGTTGGCGGCGCGCAGCGGGTCGACGGTCGACGCCACGCACATGATGGACGAGCCTGAAAACACCAGCAGCGTCACCTTGAGCGGCGATCGCTCAGCGCGGAAGATGGTCGGTTTTTCGCTTTTGATCATGAGAGCTTCGTAAATTGCAAAACAGTTTCCGGCAAGTCGGTCATTGTTAGGGTCTGTTTCTATGGGGAGGAGATGTCCATGCCGCTCGCGATGAACCGTGAGGTTTTCATTACCTGTGCCGTGACCGGGTCCGGCGGCTCGCAGGACCGCTCCCCGCATGTGCCACGCTCGCCCAAGCAGATCGCCGATTCGGCGATCGATGCGGCCAAGGCCGGTGCCGCCATCGTCCACTGCCATGTCCGCGACCCCGAGACCGGCAAGCCGCGCCGCGATGTCCATCTCTACCGCGAAGTGACGGACCGCATCCGCGCGGCAGAAGTCGATGTGATCCTGAACCTGACCGCCGGGATGGGCGGCGACATGGTGTTCGGCTCACCGGAAGCGCCGCTGCCGCTCAATGAAAAAGGCACCGACATGGGCGGCGCCACCAACCGCATGGAACATGTGCGCCAGTGCCTGCCGGAAATCTGCACGCTGGATTGCGGCACCATGAACTTCGCCGAGGCCGATTATGTCATGACCAACACGCCCGGCATGCTGCGCGCAATGGGCGGCATGATGACGGCGCTCGGCGTCAAGCCGGAGATCGAAGCCTTCGATACCGGCCACCTCTGGTTCGCCAAACAGCTGGTCGAAGAAAAGGTCTTGAATCCCGACGCGCTGGTGCAGCTCTGCATGGGTGTGCCGTGGGGGGCGCCGGACGACCTCAACACCTTCATGGCCATGGTTAACAACGTGCCGTCGACCTGGAACTGGTCGGCCTTCGCCATCGGCCGCAACCAGATGGCCTATGCAGCCGCTGCAGTGCTCGCCGGCGGCAATGTCCGCGTCGGTCTCGAAGACAATCTCTGGCTCGACAAGGGCGTGCTGGCCACCAATGCGCAGCTGGTCGAGCGCGCCGCCAGCATCGTCACCAATCTCGGCGCCAGGATTTTGGGGCCGGAGGAAGTGCGCAGGAAGCTCAACCTCACCAAGCGGGCGCCGATCGCAGCGGCTGCTTAAGACGGGAGCGGATCATGGCTACCGTCAAATTCACTGCGATGAAGGATGGCGACAGGCAAGACTACGAGTTCCTGACCGCCCATGAGATCGACTATGCCGCCAAGACCGGCGAGCGGCTGCTCGACGCTTTGGTGCAGCTCGACGAAGGCCTGTCCGGCTACAAGATCACCCGGCTCGGCCATTCGCTGCAGGCGGCGACTCGTGCCTGGCGCGACGGCGCCGACACCGACTGGATCGCCTGCGCGCTGCTGCACGACATCGGCGACATCTACGCTCCCTACAATCACGACGAATACGCCGCTTCGATCCTGAAACCTTTCGTGCGCGAGCAATGCACCTGGGTGGTGGAAAAGCATGGCGACTTCCAGCGGCTCTATTACGCGCATCATCTCGGCGGCAACCGCCATGCTCGCGACCGCTTCGCCAGCCATGCCTATTTCGACGATTGCGACCAGTTCTGCGAACGCTGGGACCAGTCGAGCTTCGACCCGGACTTCGACACGCTGCCGATCGCATTCTTCCGCCAGTTCGTGCTCGAAGTCTTCGCCCGCAAGGCCTACGACCCCTCCGTGATCCGCTCCGGCGAGCGCGTGCCTCTCATCGACCCTCAAACGCCAAGACAAGAACCGGAGCCTGACCATGAGCATCATCAACAAGGCAGCCGCCATTGGCGGCGGTGTCATTGGCGCCGGCTGGGTGGCGCGGCTGCTGCTCAACGGCATCGACGTGTCGATCTTCGATCCGGACCCGGAAGCGTCGCGCAAGGTCTCGGAAGTGATGAAGGGCGCGCGCCGCGCCTACAAGCAGATGGTTCCCGGCGGCCTGCCCAGGGAAGGCAGACTGACCTTTGCCAAGACCATCGCCGAGGCGGTGGCCGACGCCGATTTCATCCAGGAGAGCGTGCCGGAGCGGCTCGACCTCAAACACCGCGTACTGGCCGAGATCGATCTCTACGCGCCGGCCAACGCCATTGTCGGCTCGTCCACCTCGGGCATCAAGCCGACCGACATGCAGGTGGCGATGAAGAAGCATCCGGAGCGTCTGGTTGTCGGACATCCCTTCAACCCCGTCTATCTGCTGCCGCTGGTCGAGATCGTCGGCGGCGAACAGACCTTTCCAGAGGCGATCGAGGTCGCAAAGGAGATCTATGCATCGATCGGAATGAAGCCGGTGGTGATCCGCAAGGAGATCGAGGCCTTTGTCGGCGACCGCCTGCTCGAAGCGGCCTGGCGTGAGGCGCTGTGGCTGATCAAGGACGGCATCTGCACGGTCGAGGAACTCGACGACATCATGCGCTATGGCTTCGGCCTGCGCTGGGCTCAGATGGGCATGTTCCAGGTCTACCGCGTCGCCGGCGGCGAGGCCGGCATGCGCCACTTCATGGCGCAGTTCGGGCCGTGCCTGAAATGGCCGTGGACCAAGCTGATGGACGTGCCGGAGTTCAACGACGAGCTGGTCGATCTTATTGCCACCCAGTCGGACGACCAGGCGCACGGCCTGTCGATCCGCGAACTGGAAAAGATCCGCGACGACAATCTGGTCGCGATCATGGATGCTCTGTCGAAACAGAACAAAGGCAAGGGCTGGGGCGCCGGCGCCTTGCACAAGGACTATACCAGGCAATTGGCCAAGCTGGCGGCGAAGAAGCCGGCCGCATCCAGGGCCGCCGAGAAGTCCAAGGCATCCAAGCCGGTAAAGAAGGCGGAAAAACCGAAGAAAAAGAAGAAGGGCTGAAGACCATGGATTTCGGGCTGTCGGAGGAACAGAAGCTCATTGTCGAGACGACGCGCGCTTTCGTCGAGAATGAGCTTTACCCGCATGAACGCGAGGTCGAGCGCACCGGCGTGCTGCGCCGCGAGCTGATCGAGGAGATCAAGGTCAAGGCAATCGAAGCGGGGCTCTATGCCGCCAACATGCCGGCCGATGTCGGTGGCGCCGGCCTCGATACGGTGACCTGGCTGCTCTACGAGAAGGAACTCGGCCGCGCCAACTATGCGCTGCACTGGACCTGCGTCGCGCGCCCCTCCAACATCCTGCTCGCCGGCACGCCGGAGCAGCGCGAAAAATACCTGTTCCCGTGTATTCGTGGCGAGAAGTGGGACTGCCTGGCGATGACCGAGCCCGGCGCCGGCTCCGATTTGCGCGGCATGAAGGCGTCAGCCGTGCAGGACGGCGACGACTGGGTGCTCAACGGCACCAAGCATTTCATCAGCCACGCCGATCTGGCCGATTTCGCAATTAGTTTCATGGCTTCGGGCGAGGAAGAAACGCCGCGCGGCAAGCGCAAGAAGATCACCGCCTTCTTCGTCGACAAGGGCACCAAGGGGTTCACCGTGCGCGACGGCTACCGCAACGTCTCGCATCGCGGCTACACCAACGCCATCCTCGAATTCGACGATTGCCGCCTGCCGGCAAGCCAGGTGCTGGGTGAGGTCCACAAGGGCTTCGACGTCGCCAATTCCTGGCTCGGCGCCACGCGCCTGCAGGTCGGCGCCACCTGTCTCGGCCGCGCCGAGCGGGCACTCGGCCACGCCATCGAATACTCGGCGCAACGCCAGCAGTTCGGCCAGCAGATCGGCAAGTTCCAGGGCGTGTCGTTCAAACTCGCCGACATGGCGACCGAATTGAAGGCGGCGGACCTGATGGTGTTCGAAGCCGGCTGGAAGTACGATCAGGGCACCGTCACCGATCAGGACATGGCCATGGCGAAGCTGAAGGCTACCGAAATGCTCGCCTTTGTTGCCGACGAAGCAATCCAGATCCATGGCGGCATGGGGCTGATGGATGACCTGCCGCTGGAGCGCATCTGGCGCGACGCCCGTGTCGAGCGCATCTGGGAAGGGACGTCGGAAATCCAGCGCCACATCATTTCGCGGGCGCTGCTGCGCCCGTTCGGGGCTTAAAAAGAAGAGACGGGGAATATGCACAAGCTTGAACGCCTCTTGCGCCCAAAATCCATCGCGGTGTTCGGCGGGGCTCAGGCCGCTGCCGTCGTCGCCCAATCGATCAAAATGGGCTTTGCCGGCGAAATCTGGCCGGTGCATCCGAACAAGGACGAGGTCGCCGGCCGCAAGGCCTATCGCTCGGTCGCCGACCTTCCCGGCGCGCCGGACGCTGCCTTTGTCGGCGTCAACCGGCATCTCACCATCGAGGTAATCAAGGCGCTGGCTGAGCGCGGCGCCGGCGGCGCCGTCTGTTTTGCCGCGGGCTTTCTCGAGACCGAGGCCTATGACGACGATGGCGAGCGGCTGCAGGCCGAACTGGTGGCCGCGGCCGGCCAGATGCCGATCATCGGCCCGAACTGTTATGGCCTGATCAACTACGCCGACGGCGCGCTGCTATGGCCCGACCAGCATGGCGGCATCCGGCTGCCCGAAGGCGCCAAGGGCGTCGCCATCATCACCCAGTCCTCCAACATCGCCATCAACATGACGATGCAGAAGCGCGGCCTGCCGATCGCCTTCCTGATGACCGCCGGCAACCAGGCGCAGACCGGCCTCTCCGAAATGGCGCTCGGCCTGATCGAGGACGAGCGCGTCACCTCGCTCGGCCTGCACATCGAAGCCTTCGATTCGGTAGCAGGCTTCGAGAAGCTGGCGGCGCGGGCGCGCGAACTGAAGAAGCCGATCATCGCCATGAAGGTCGGCCGGTCCGAACAGGCGCGGCAGGCGACCGTCTCGCACACAGCTTCGCTCGCCGGTTCGGATGCCGCTTCGGGCGCTTTCCTGCGGCGGCTCGGCATTGCCCGCGTCGATTCCATCCCCGCCTTCATCGAGGCGCTGAAGCTGCTGCATGTCACAGGGCCGCTGCCCGGCTATCGTCTGTCGTCGATGAGCTGCTCCGGCGGCGAAGCCTCGGTCATGGCCGACAGCGCCGAAGGCCGCTGGGTCAATTTCCCGGAGCTCACCAGCAAGCACCGCGCCCATGTCAAATCGACGCTCGGGCCGCTGGTCGCGGTCGCCAACCCGTTGGACTATCACACCTTCATCTGGAACAACGAACCGGCGATGACCGCCACCTTCACCGCCATGGTGTCGGGCGGCTTCGACCTCAACATGCTGGTGCTCGACTTTCCACGCCCCGACCGCTGCTCGGTCACCGACTGGTGGGCGACGCTGCGCGCCTTCGAATCGGCGCTGAAGACCAACAAGGCGCATGGCGCGATCGTCTCGTCGCTGCCGGAGAACCTGCCGGAGGAATACACCGCCGAACTGATGGCGCGCGGCATGGTGCCGCTGTTCGGCATCTCCGAGGCCATGGATGCCGCAGGTGCGGCAGCCTTCATCGGCTGGGCCTGGGCCGAGCCGCAGGCGCAGCCTATCGACACGTCGGCTGCAGGTGCGGCCGGAGGTGACCATGTCACCCCTGACGAGGCCGAAGCCAAGGCGCGGTTGATCAAGGCCGGCTTGCCGGTGCCGAAGGCAGAACGTGCCGCTAACGCCGTAGAGGCGGTGATTTCGTCGATGGCGCTCGGCTTCCCGGTGGCGTTGAAGGCGCTTGGCGTCACCCACAAGTCGGAAGTCGGCGCTGTCAGGCTTAACCTCAAGGACGCCGAATCCGTCAGCACCGCGGCGCACGATCTCTTGCCGCTCGGCACCGGGCTCTATGTCGAGCGCATGGTGCGCGACGGCGTCGCCGAGCTGATCGTGGGCTTTACCCGCGACCCGATGTTCGGCGCCGTCATGACGCTGGGAACTGGCGGCGTGCTGGTCGAGCTGTTGCGCGACAGCGTGACCTTGATGCTGCCGGCAACGCGCGACGATATCGAGGCGGCGCTACGCGGCCTGAAACTGTTCCCTCTGCTTGAGGGCTATCGCGGCCGGCCGAAGGCCGATGTCGCCGCGGCCATCGGCGCCATCGCAGGCATTGCCGGCTTCGTGCAGAAGAATGCCGGCGATATCGAGGAACTCGACATCAACCCGCTGATCGTCTGCGCCGAGGGCAAGGGCGCCTGGATCGCCGACGCGCTGCTGGTGCTGGGAGAGAAGAAGAATGTCTGACGTCATTTCCACCCGCCGCGAGGGCACCATCCTCGAGGTCACGCTCGACCGGCCCAAGGCCAACGCCATCGACCTCAAGACCTCGCGGCTGATGGGCGAGACCTTCAAGGCGTTCCGCGACGACCCGGAACTGCGCGTCGCCATCGTCAAGACCGCCGGCGACAAGTTCTTCTGCGCCGGCTGGGATTTGAAGGCAGCCGCCGGTGGCGACGCGGTCGACGGCGACTATGGCGTCGGCGGCTTTGCCGGCCTGCAGGAGCTGCGCGACATGAACAAGCCGGTCATCGCCTGCGTCAACGGCATGGCGGTCGGCGGCGGCTTCGAGTTGGCGCTGTCCTGCGACCTCATTTTCGCCTCCGACCACTCCTCCTTCGCACTGCCCGAAATCCGTGCCGGCACGCTGGCCGACGCCGCGACGATCAAGCTGCCCAAGCGCATCCCCTATCACGTCGCCATGGACCTTTTGCTCACCGGCCGCTGGATGGATGTCGCCGAGGCGCATCGCTGGGGCCTGGTCAACGAAGTGCTGCCCAAGGAAAAGCTCGAGGACCGCGTCTGGGAGATCGCCCGGCTGCTCGCCGGCGGCCCGCCGCTGGTGTTCGCCGCGATCAAGGAAACGGCGCGCGTGGCCGAGGCGCTGACCTTCCAGGATGCGATGAACCGCGTGACGCGGAGGCAATTGGCGACCGTCGATGCCCTGTATGGCTCGGAGGACGGCATGGAAGGGTTCCGGGCGTTTGCAGAGAAGCGCGACCCGGTGTGGAAGGGGAAGTAGGCTCTTTACCCTCCCCTCGATGGGGAGGGTCGGACCGAAGGTCCGGGGTGGGGTGATGCGCCGCCACCCCCACCCGCCGCTTCGCGGCGACCTCCCCCATCAAGGGGGAGGTAAAGGAGCTGCATGACCGACTACAAAACCCTCATCGACGCCGAGACCTGGGCCTTCATCGAGAAGACCAACTCCTACTATCCTCCCGACACGATCGACTACACCATCGCCCAGCAGCGTGTGATCTATGACCGGATGTGCCGCGAGTTCTTTGCCGGCTATCCCGACGGCGTGACGGCGGAAACGACAATCATTGCGGCGCACGACATCCCGATCCGCATCTATCGCAGCGCAATCCCGAACCGGGCCGCGATCGTGCTCTACATTCATGGCGGCGGCTTCATTCTCGGCGGGCTCGACAGCCATGACGATGTCTGCGCCGAGCTGTGCGCCCGGACCGGCTTCGATGTCGTCTCCGTCGACTACCGCCTGGCGCCGGAGCATCTGCACCCGGCCGCCTTCGACGATGCGCTGCATGCCTTCGAATGGGCGGCCAGAACCTACGATCAACCTGTCCTGCTGTGCGGCGACAGCGCCGGCGGCAATCTCTGCGCGGCTGTCGCCCACGCGACGCGCAGCCATGCCAAAAAGCCGATCGGCCAAGTGCTGATCTATCCCGGCCTCGGCGGCGACCGTTCGCAAGGCTCCTATTTGACCCATGCGGAAGCGCCGATGCTGACGGTGCGCGATCTCGACTTCTACAGGGATATCCGCACCGGCGGCGTCGACGGCACCGGCGACATCACTTTGTATCCACTGGCCGACGTCGATTTCACCAGCCTGCCACCGACAGTGCTGATCACCGCTGAGTGTGACCCGCTGTCGTCCGACGGCGAGGCCTACCGCGATCGCGTCCTCGCTGCCGGCGGCCATGCCGCCTGGTTCGAGGAGCCGGGGCTGGTGCACGGCTATCTCCGGGCCAGGCACACGGTCGGCCGGGCCCGCGCCAGCTTCAACCGTATCGTCGAAGCGGTGTCGGTGCTGGGCAGAGGCGACTGGATCTGGTGAACGGCTCAGCCGCGGACAAAGGCTATCAGCGTCTCGGCCATGCGATCGTTGAACTCCCGGCGAAAGCGGTTTTTCTTCAGCCATTCCGGATTTGAGCCGACGGTCTTGTTGGCATCGACGACAATGCCTTTGCCGTCGACGATGAAATAGTCGATGGCGCCGAAATCCAGATTGAGCCTTTGCCGCACCGCCAGCACCTCCGGCGGGACGGCGCCGCCCACCTCATTGCTCAGGATTTTTGAGCCGGCGCACAACACATCGTCGTAGACCTGCCGCATGTTGATCTCGGCGCCGAGCAGGAACATGTAGCGGTGTTTGACGATGGGCAGGTCGAGGGTTTCGAAGGCGAACCTTTCCACCATCAGGCGATTGTTGCGCCATACATCCGGAGGAACCTCGCCGATCGTCTGGTAGACTTGATAGGGCGGGCACAGGCGGTCCTTGTAGCCGGGTTCGAAGAGCTTGCGGATGGCATGCGCGCTCCTGGTCAGGCCGTTGCGATGCTGCCACCAGCGCTGCTCTGGTCGGCCCCTGGAGTTGAGGACGGTCTTGACGACAACCGGCCCCTCGTGGCTGTCGCCTGCCTCCAGCTTCAGTGTCGAATAAAGGTGCCGGTGGATGGACAGCGCGCGGCCATTGATGGTGCGGTCGTAGAGGTGGCCGAGCCCGCGGTACGTTGGCGGCACGACTGTCAGGTCGACATGCAGAAAGGCCACCGGCGCCCGATCTCGGCCGGCTGGCCGGTCGAGCAGGCGCACTTTCAATCCAGCCTGTTCCAGGTAAGGCAGCAACTGCGCGATGCTATAGCTCCGCACCAGTCGGAAATTGCGCAGGCTCTCTACATAGACATCGAGATCGGCGGCAGACACCGAACGCTATTCCTTGATATCGACGCCCGCGAAATCATGGTGATCAAAGGGGTCCATGACATAGCCCGTCACCTGTTCGCGCATCGGCATCGAGACCACGGAGTGGGCGATAGCGACCCACGGCATCTGCTCCCTGAAGATCGTTTGCGCCTGCGAATAGAGTTTTGCGCGGGCAGCGGGATCGACGATCCCGGCTGCCTGCTTGAGCAGATCGTCGAATGCCGGAAAACACCAGTTGGCACGATTGGTGGTGCCGACGCCGGCACAGCCAAGCGGCACCGACAGGAAGTTATCGGGGTCGCCATTGTCGCCGGTGAAGCCGAACAGCATGGCGCCGTCGCGGTCGCGTGACTTCGAGCGGGCAAGGTATTCAGTCCACTCATACGTCACGACTTCCACGTTGACACCGATCTTTGCCAGGTCGGACTGGATCATTTCGGCCATACGCTGCGCATTCGGGTTGTAGGGACGCTGCACCGGCATCGCCCAGATCTTCATGTGCAGGTCTTTTACGCCGGCATCGGCGAGCCCCTGCCTGGCGGCAGCGGGGTCGAAGACATGATCGGGGCTCGTCTTGTCATAGGCCCAGGAGGTCGGCGGCAGCGGATTGCGTGCGACTTCACCGGTGCCGCGGAACACGACGTCGACCAGCGCCTGGGTGTCGATGGCCATGGCGATCGCCTTCCTCACCCTTGGATCGTCGAAGGGCTTCTGCAAGGTGTTGAAGGCGAGGTATCCCGTATTGAGGCCCTCCTGCCGCATGACCTTGATGCCGGGTGTCGCCTTGATCGCCTCCAGGTCGGCCGGATTTGGATAGGGCATGAGATCGCATTCGCCGGCGCGCAGCTTTTCCATGCGAATGCTGGCATCGGTGGCAATGGCGAAGACGAGATCGTCGATCTTCGGCTTGCCGCGCCAGTAGTCCGGATTGGCCTTGTAGCGGATGACTGCATCCTGCTGGTAGTCGACAAGCTGGAATGGACCCGTCCCGACCGGCTTCAGCGCCAGGTCGAGCAGCCGCTTCTCTGCGACGAGCTTGTCGGCATATTCCTTGGAAACGACCGAAGCGAAATCCATCGCCAGGTCGGCAAGCATCGGCGAATGCGGCGCCTTCAGCGTCATCACCACAGTATGGTCGTCAAGCTTGCGCCAACCGGCGACAAGATCCGGCATGCCGATGCCGTCGAAGTAAATGTACTGGCGTTTGGCGTAATTGTTGAACGGGTTCTGCGCGTTGGCCTGCCGGTCGAAGGTGAACAGCACGTCATCGGCATTGAAGTCGCGACTAGGCGTAAAGCCCTCGACGCTGTGGAATTTCACGCCCTGCCGCAGGTGGAATGTGTAGGTAAGGCCGTCGTCGGAAATCTCCCAGCTTTCGGCAAGGCCGGGGCGCACCTTGGTGGTGCCGGGCTCGAACTCGACCATGCGGTTGTAGAGAGCGGTGGCCGAGGCGTCGCGGGATCCGGAGGCGAGTGCGGGATCGAACGTATCGGGGCTAACCTCGGTGCAGTAGACCAAGGTCTTGGCTAAGGATTGATGGGCCGGCAACGCACATGGAAAAAGCGCCGCCAGCAATAGAACGAAGTGCCTGCGTGTGATGATACCCCCCAGGGTTGGGAAGACGCTAGCAGAAGCCGGCACTGACGGTAAGTAAGCCGGCCGGTCTTTCGCGCGCCAAGACTGTTTTCCACCTTGAGTTGACACAAGGAATTAGCCGCGCCTCTGTGAAATGGCGGACAGACCCGGCCGCCGTTTTGCATGAACCTTTCCGCTTCAGCCTGCGACTGACGACCAGGCGCCGCATGGTGCGGGCCGGAAAGGATGCCCCATGACCAGGACCCCAGAGGCTCCACGGTCTCCGGGACCAACGCAAGCTCAGCGCGACCACCGCCTTCGGGATGGAGTCGATGCGCTGGGCTTTCGGCTGATTCCGTTGACCCTGCGCAGGAGCAGGCGTATCGTGAAGATGAGGAAAGCAGACAATTCGATCAGGGACGAACGTGCCGGAACGCCGCGCCTTGCCCTGTTTCGCGCGGCCGCACCGGATGTTCCTCCCGAAAACTTCGGGGGGAGTTTTATGTCCTGCGATCGCGGCGCGTCCATGTCGTTTCCAAGCGGTTTCCGCCGTTCGCTCGATCTGGGCGGCGGTTTGCTTGCCCTGGCGCTGAGCGCCACGCTCTGGTTGGGCACAGCCGCCCAAGCGCAGGAAACCCAGATCGTCTATCCCGGCTCGATGGCGGTCACCGGATTTTCCGGCACCGTCATTCCCAATTTCGACTCTGCCGATTCCGAAAGGGGGGGGCTGCCGCCCGGCGTCGACCCGGTCGACGAAACCTTCATCGACACGACGCGCGCCACCTTGCGCGTCTTCGACGTTTCGGCGCTCGGCGGACCGGCTTCCGGCCAGCTCGTCTACACGCCGCCGCCTTTCGAGGTGACGGCCGAACAGATCGGCCAGGTGTTCGCCATCACCTATGATGACGGTGTGCGCGACGGCGTTCCCACGGGCGTCCCCAACCTCTATGCCGGCGCGACCTCGCTGCACGGCATCCGTATCGTCACCCCGGACGAAGATGCCGACGGTCGGCCCGAGCGACAGCGCCGCGGAACCGCGGGCGCCGTCTTCATGGACGGCCAGTTCGGCACCGAAAGCGGTGGCGGTCCGGGCACGATCTGGAAGATCGACGGCATCACCGGCGCGGTCTCCAAATTCGCCGACATTGACACCAACAGCGGTTCCGGCATCGGCGACATCAGCTTCGACAGCAATCACCGCGAGTTCTTCGCCAGCGACCTCGACACCGGCTTCATCCACCGCCTCGACGCCAACGGCACGCTGATCGACACATTCGATCACGGCGTTGCCGGGCGGCCGGCGCATGGGCTGGCTCCCGTCGCCGATGACGGTGCGGTGATGGACATACAGGGTGCTGCCTTCGACTCGGAAGACCCCGACACATGGGGCTACACGCAGGACGAACGCCGCGTCTGGTCCGTCGCCTATCATGGCGGCCGGATCTATTATTCGGTCGGCGAAAAGGCCGAGATCTGGTCGGTTGGCATTGCCCGCGATGGCAGCTTTGCCGGTGATCCGCGCTGGGAGCTGACGGTCAAGGCCGACAAGGACTACGCCGTCACCGACATCGCCTTCGACAACCAGGGCTTCATGTATCTGGCGCAGCGCGGCCCGGTCGAGAATCGCTACGATTACAGCCAGTTCGCCGATTCCGGCAAGGGCGAGGTCATCCGCTACTGGCGCGAAAACCCGGACGATCCGGCGACGGAATCGGTCTGGGTGGAAGAGCCGCAGGAATATGCGGTCGGCTTCCCGCAAGGCAACCGGCAGTCGGCCGGTGGGCTCGACCTGCAATATGGCTATGACGCCGACGGCAATCTCGACACCGGCGTGTGCACCGACACGCTGGTCAACACCGGCGACAAGCTGCGCGACAACCCGACACTTGCCGACCAGCTCGCCGCCGGCGGGCCGCTTGCCGTGCACGGCGTGCAGATCACGCCGACGCCGTTGGTCAAGCCGGCCAACGTGCCGCCTTTCGGCTCGTGGTTCGTCGACTTCGACGGCTATTTCGAAGACCCAGAAGTGGAAGGCCATGTCGGCGACGTCGAGGTCTGGCACCCCTGCGACGGCCGTGCCGGCTATTATGAAGAGATCCCAGGCGGTTATCTGCCGCCGTTCTATCCGCCGGGCTTCCCACCGCCCGGCGATCTGCCTCCGTGCATCGATGTCGAGGATGTTCAGTTCTACTGCACGCCTCGCGGCCTCCAGGCCGACCTCTATCTCCATGACCATGCCGGCTTTGGCGGCGATTCGATCAAGGTCCAGTCCATGACACCAGGCGTCGGGGTGACATCACCCCAGTCGCATGCTCCCGGTAAGCCTTACACGGTCGACATCACCGGCCATTCTCCGGGCGACAGAGTCGATGTTGGACTTTGCTTCTACAGGCAGTCCGACAAGGACAAGGGTGGCTACTACCCTTGCTGCAAGATGACTTTGCCGCTCAGAACCCCAGCCGTCAGCTGCGAACGTTGAGGAGGGGAAGATGAAAAATCTCGCACTTTCCCCGACCGCGAACAGCAGTCAATCCACCGGCAAGCAGCCAACCGTCATGGAGACCATCATGAAACCCCTGTCATATGCCAGGCGCGGCGCGCGCTGGCTGATGGCGGCCGGTATCGCGGTCGCCATGTTCACACCTGTCGCAAGCCACGCCGAAGATGCAGTCCCGATCACTCCGGAACTGCGGCTCGACCTCGACAATTCAAAAATCGTCAATCCGAGGCCGGAACGGATCGTGCCGTTCTTCACCAAAACAGGCACACAGAGGAGCTGCGACTACGTCGTCTACTCCCTGAGCTTTGGCCTGCGCGGCGACTCGCAAGGCTTTGCCGACCCAAGCTTTTCGGCCAGGCTGAAGAAACTCCAACTCGACTTCAAGGATCAGCTTCCGCACGGTCTTGCGATCGTCAACGTCAACGTGTCCGGCGACGGCACGGATGCGTCTGGCGGACCGCTGCCGGGTGCGACAATCAGCACCTCGGCTAATCCGAACGATACGGCAACGGTTTCCGATTTCCGGATTTCCACCACCGATCTCGACGGCGCTGGGGCTGGCAATGAACGCGTCATCAATTTCAAGATCACCGCCAAGATCGACCATGCGGCGTTTCCTTCGCCGACCATCGTCGACAACCAGGGCATGATCAAGGTGACGCCGGGCGTCGGCACGGGGGCCATCATCCCGTCGCAGGATCCGGGCAAGCCCGACGACGGCGACTACAAGACCGGGGCCAAGACCTCGATCAAGATCGACCTCACCAACTGTGACAAGCGGCCTCCGCCTCCCGACCGGGAATGTTTCAAGGTGGAGCGCGGCACGGTCGATTGCGTGCAAGGCGGCGGCGCGTTCATCTACCACATGCCTGTCGGCCCGGAGATGGGCGGCAAATGGGTGCAGGTATCGACGACGACCCCAGGCATCACCATCATCCCCGACACGCAATTGGTGCCGGCGGGCGGCGGTGTGCTGAACTGGAAGATCGTCGGTGCATCGCCCGGCGACGTCATCCACCTCATCGTCACCGGCATCGAGACCTATGCCGGCCCGAAGGAGGGTTGGGGACTATGCTGCACGCAGACCATCGACATCGTCATCCCGCGTGACTTGAGATGTCCCCCCAAGGACAAGGAACCGGACCTGAAGGTCGAGAAACGCGCCGACGTGACGCGTTGCACGATGGGCGGCGGCTGCGACTTCACCATCAAGGTCACCAATGTCGGCGACGGGCCGTATCACGGCAAGATCGTGCTCGACGAGGTGACGCTGCCGGCCGGCTCGACTCTGGATTCAGGGCCCAATCCGCCCTGGGTATGCATGCCCGGCGTGACCCCGATGACGTGCACCTATCCGGTGACCACGCTCAATCCGGGGGCCTCCATCAACCTTAAGCTCGGCTTCAAGCCGGCGGGTGGTTGGCAAGGCAGCGCGTTGCGCAACTGCGCCACCTATAATTACGGCGCCAGCGGCAAGCCGCTGTTCGGCAGCCAGCAGAACGATCGCGGCTGTGCCTCGATCCCGATCTGCCGGCGTGGCGACCGCGACCGCGATTGCCGGCCCCCGGTCGACAAGAAGGTCGACCTGATCCTGAAGAAGCGTGCCCGCATCCCGGTCTGCACGCCCGACGGCATCTGCTACTTCGTGATCGACATCATCAACAATGGCAGCGTCCCCTATAATGGGCCGCTGACGGTTATCGACAATTACCCGGGCGGCGCGCCGGCCTCTTCGACCTTCGGCCCGTCTCCGCCCTGGACATGCGGACCGAACGGTCCCGGCCAGTTCCGCTGCGACAATGCCGGCATCGTGCTGATGCCGGGCGCCTCGACGCCGATCGTCGTCAAGGCGGTCATGCCGGCCGGCTACCAGTCGGATTCGGTCGAGAACTGCGCGGCGCTGAAGCCCGTCCCCGGTGAGGTCGACCTCACCAACAACAAGGCCTGCGCCAAGGAACGCTTCCGTCATCCCAATGGCGGCAAGCCGACCCTACGCATCACCAAAGTCTGCAATGGCTCGCTCGCCGGCGCGGCGGTGGTTTCCTGCCGCATCACCGTCATCAGCCTTGGCACCTCTGCCCCCGCCGGTCCGGTGCGGGTCAACGATGCTGCCACGCTGATATCGGGTGGCGCGCCGGTCCAGATCCAGACCGTCACCCCCGACGGCGCGGAATGGGCCTGCGGAGCGGTTCCGGCCAATGCGCTGTCATGCCAGATACCCGGCGCCGCGATGACACCCGGAACCTCCAGGCACTTCGACGTGACGGTCTCGGCCAATGGCGCGCTCGAAAACTGCGCACGCGGCTCGTATGGCCCGGCCCCTGGAGACGACGTCGTCTACCCGATCGGCCAGGCCTGCGCCAAGGGCGGCGGCACGTCCACCGTCAGCGTCAAGAAGACCGGCGATGCCGAGTGCCAGCCGGGGCAACCCTGCTCGTTCGAGATCACCATCACCAATGATGGCCAAACCGCCTTCTCCGGTCCGGTCCGCATCGGCGATGCGATCGGGGTGGACGGGCTGGGGCGGCTGCAAGGCGTCGCGATCACCTCGATCGAACCGCCCTTCGGCTGCTCGCCCGAACCGACGACCTTGCCGTTGACCTGCATTGCCAATCTGACGCTCGGCGCCGGGGAAAGCCATGTGCACAAGGTCACGGTGGTCCTTCCCGACGCTCCCCTGGGCAATCTGCGGGGCAACGTCAGCGGCCGGAACTGCGTCGGCGTCTTGTCTCCCGACACCAGGGTGCAAGGCGGCGGCGACGTACTGCCCGGCGACCTGACCAATATCCAGGGGGATCGAGGCAAGGCCTATGCCTGCCATCCCTTCACCATCAAGCGCGAGGTGAAGAAGGAATGCTCGCCGGGGTTCGTCATGAACGATGCCGGTCGGTGCGTGTGTCCGGAAGGCACGACGTTCCGCAACGGCCAGTGCTCGCCCGACGGCGGCGTCATCATCCAGCCGAAGGATCCAAGGCCCTGCGTGCTGCTCAAGGGCCAGATCCGCACCGAGGATGGACGCTGTGTCTGCCCGCGCGGAACCGAGCTTGAGAACGGCGCTTGCGTCAAGACCGACAAGCCTGGCTGCACCATCCCCGGTTCGGTCCCGACGTCGGACGGCAATGGCTGCTACTGCCCGGAAGGTACGCATCTCGACCGACAGGCAAACGCCTGCGTGCGCGACAAGCAGAAGCCTCAGGAGTGCAGCATACGCGGCCAGGTTCATGACGCCGATGGCGATTGTGTCTGCCCGCGTGGGACAGAGGTGCGCAATGGAGCCTGCCGGCCGATCCGGCCAAAGCCTGAACAATGCTCGATCCGTGGTCAGATCCAAAACGCCAATGGCGATTGCGTCTGCCCGGACGGCACAGAAGTCAGGGGCAAGGTCTGCCGGCCGATCCGGCCGAAGCCCGAGCAGTGCTCGATCCGCGGCCAGGTCCACGACGCCAACGGCAATTGTGTCTGCCCGCGGGGTACCGAGGTGCAAGGCAATGCCTGCCGGCAGAAGAAGCCTGTGCTGGAACAGTGCGACATACGCGGCCAGGTGCACAACAAGCGCGGCGAGTGTGTTTGCCCGCGCGGCACCCAGGTGATCGACGGCGCATGCCGCAAGCCGAGGCCGCAGGTGGGAGACTGCGCCCCGGGCTCGCAGATGGTCGGCGGCCAGTGCGTGCCGATCATCAGGCGGCGCTGCCCCGAAGGCACCGTTGGTCGGTTCCCGAACTGCAGAGCCATCCGGCAGCAGCCGTCGCTCGACCCGACCCTGTTGCTCAATCCAGGTGTCCTTCAGCAGTTCATACCGAAGCGCACGCCGCAGACGCAGGTACAGCCGCAAAGGGATCCGGCGGCCAACTTCAAGCCATAGGATCTGAATACGAGTCAAAAGTCAGAACCCCGCCGGTGCGATCCGGCGGGTTTTTTCCTTGGCGCGCTGCGGCGATCAGGCGGCCAGGTATTCGCCGAACCCGCTGCCGGGCGCAGCAAATACCGACTTTCCCTTTTCGGGATCATGGTCTAGAGCAGTTCATCGTTTCGTGGAAACGTCGAACCGCTCTATCTCTTTGTTTTCACGCAATTCCGGACGAAAAGCCGTTCCCACTTTTCCTGGAATTGCTCTAGCAGTCGTCAAGGCCGCGCCCGCAAACAGGGCGCCCGAAGGGGCCGCATCATGAGCAGGAAGACCCTGATCGCGCCATCGGTGCTGGCGTCGGATTTCTCGAAGCTCGGCGACGAGGTCGAGGCGGTGGCGGCGGCCGGCGCCGACTGGATCCATCTCGACGTGATGGACGGGCATTTCGTGCCCAACATCACCTTCGGCCCGCCGGTGATCAAGGCCATCCGCAACCGCACCAAGGCCTTTTTCGACTGCCATTTGATGATTGCGCCGGCCGATCCTTATCTGGCCGCCTTTGCCGATGCCGGCTGCGACGGCATGACCGTGCATGCCGAGGCCGGACCGCATCTCGACCGCTCGCTTCAGACCATCAAGGGTCACGGCAAGAAGGCCGGCGTATCGCTCAATCCGGCGACGCCGGAAAGTGCGATCGAATATGTGCTCGACCGGCTTGACCTGATCCTGATCATGACCGTCAATCCGGGCTTTGGCGGCCAGGCCTTCATCCCGGCCATGGTCGACAAGGTCAAGCGGGTGAAAGCGCTGATCGGCAACCGGCCGATTCGCATCGAGATCGACGGCGGCGTGTCGCCGGAAACCGCCCCCCTGGTCACATCAGCCGGCGCCGATGTGCTGGTGGCGGGCGCCGCCATCTTCAAGGGTGGCAGCGTCGAAGCCTACCGGGCCAATATAGAAGCCATCCGAACCGCGGCCGACCGGGCTGCCGGCTGACATCAGTTCCAGGGCAAGTTCCCGGCTGGTCGGTTCTCCTCGGCCTGATCTCCCTGCCTGATCCTTCGATCTCCCAAAAAGCCGTCAACGGGTGGCAGCCGCAAGGGCATCGCGGCACGCGACAGGATCGCGGCATCCGGCACTAGTTTTGGCCCATAAATCTAGTGGATAACTGCCGAAGGGATCTGCATGCGGGGAGAGGTCAATCCGGCGGCATGACGCGCGTTAAGAAAAAATTATCCGTATTCGGGATCTCGAAGCTGTTTCTCGAGGGCGCCTGCCATGCTGGGAGACAAACTTTCTTCAGAAGAACAAGTTTTTCACGATTTTAGTTACTTCCGGCGGATAAGATGCGGTCAACCTTCCTCTTTAAGTCGAATATCGTGATCTTTCGCTTGAGGGGCGGATGCCTTAGGAGTTACAGTAAATTTACAGGGGAAATCGTTTGCTTCGCGAACGGGCTAGCGGAGCATGGGAAAGCTACAGGAGTGAGATTGACCTACGGATCTGCCGATGTGAGCGAAGGCGCGGGACCCAAGAGCACACTCGCTAGTACGGTCTATCAACAGCTTCGCGACGATCTCCTGCGCGGCGTGTTTGAAACTGAAAGCAAGCTTCGTGTCGAATGGGTGGTTTCCCGTTACGGCGCCGGCGCCTCACCGGTTCGCGAGGCCCTCAACCGACTTGCTTCGGAAGGCCTGCTCGGCCGCCACGACCAGCGCGGTTTCTTCATCATGCCGGTCAGTGCCCCGGAACTCGAGGAATTGACGCGCACCCGCTGCTGGCTGGAAGAGCGGGCGCTGCGTGAATCCATTGCCAACCGCACCGGCGAATGGGAAGAGCAGCTCGTGCTGGCCTTGCATCGCCTGGCGCGTGCCCCGCGCCGCTTGCCGGAGGATCCGTCCTCGAACAATCCGGAATGGGAAAAGCTGCACCGCGCCTTCCATCGGGCACTGATCGCAGGCTGCCGCTCGCATTGGCTGACCGGCTTTTGCGAACAGCTTTCGGATCAGGCCTCCCGTTACCGGCTGATCTCCCAGGACGGCAGCGAGCGCGACGAAATCAGTGAACATCGGCTGATTGCGGAGCGCACGGTGGATGGCGATGCCGACGGCGCCGTTGAAGCCCTCCTCAACCACTACCGTCTGACGGCAGCCATGTGCATGGAGCGCTTCAACGAAAGCGGCGATCCACGCGTGAGCGCCACCAAGGCGCTGCGCAGCCGCAGATAGAAGCGCTTCCGGTCCGCTATCCAAAATCCGCCCGCTATCCAAAATCGCCCGCTATCCAAGTCCGCTTGCCTTCATCTGATCGGCGGCAAACCCGATTTCACGTTTTTGCCGGACGGAGGCGAAATCGTTTCCTTTGTTCCAAGGCCATCCGGCTTTAAATCAAAGGGATAGAGCATGATGTCCTCCGAAACCGCTTCACACTTTTCGGCACCATCTCTAGGAAATGCGCATGACCAATCACCTGCTCGACGCGTTCCGCAGCCGGATTTCAGCCTCCAAGCGCATCCTGATGTCGACCGATGACGGACGCGCGATCGCCTATGGCGACACGCTGGCGCAATCGGCACAGCTGGCACATGCGCTGAGGCATTTCGGCGTCGAGCCGGGCGACCGCGTTGCCGTACAGGTCGAAAAAAGCCCCGAATGCATTTTCCTTTACCTAGCCTGCCTGCGCGCCGGCGCGGTCTTCCTGCCGCTCAACACCGCCTACACGCTGGCCGAACTCGGCTATTTCTTCGGCGATGCCGAGCCGCGGCTGGTCGTCTGCGACCCGGCCCGCGCCGGCGCTATCGCGCCCCTGGCGCAGGCGTCGGGTGCTGCCACCGTCACGCTTGGCAGCAATGGTGAGGGCTCGCTGACCGAACTGGCGGCACAACAGCCCACGGATTTCGACGCCGTGGCGCGCGGGCCGGACGATCTGGCCGCAATCCTTTACACATCCGGCACCACCGGACGCTCCAAGGGCGCCATGCTCAGCCATGAAAACCTGGCCTCCAATGCGCGCGTACTGGTCGAGCAATGGCGTTTCAACGGGGATGACGTGCTGATCCACGCGTTGCCTATCTTCCACACGCATGGCCTGTTCGTCGCCACCAATGTCACCCTGATGGCCGGAGCCTCGATGCTGTTCGAGCGGAAATTCGACGCTGGCCGCATCGTCTCGCTCTTGCCCCGCGCGACAGTGCTGATGGGCGTGCCGACCTTCTATACCAGGCTCTTGCAGCAGGACGGGCTGGATGCCCAGGCGGCGAAGAACATCCGCCTGTTCGTTTCCGGCTCGGCGCCGCTGCTCGCCGAAACGCACAAGGCTTGGCGCGAGCGCACCGGCCACGCCATTCTCGAGCGCTACGGTATGACCGAGACCAACATGAACACGTCGAACCCCTATGAGGGCGAGCGTCGCGCCGGCACGGTCGGCTTCCCGCTGCCCGGCGTTTCGCTGCGCATCGCCGACCCTGACAGCGGCGATGCGCTTGGCCAGGGTGAAGTCGGCATGATCGAGGTCAAAGGTCCGAATGTCTTTTCCGGCTATTGGCGCATGCCGGAAAAAACCAAGGCGGAGTTTCGCAAGGACGGCTTCTTCATCACCGGCGACCTCGGCATCATCGACGCGGACGGCTACGTCCACATCGTCGGCCGCGGCAAGGATCTCATTATCTCCGGCGGCTACAACATCTATCCCAAGGAGATCGAGAGCGAGATCGACGCGGTTGCTGGCGTCTTGGAAAGTGCCGTCATCGGAATTGCCCATCCCGATTTCGGCGAAGGCGTCACCGCTGTCGTGGTGCGGGCGCCGGCATCGCAGATCACCGGGGCCGAGATCGTTGGCGCCATTGCCGGCCAACTGGCCAAATACAAGCACCCGAAGCAGGTGATCTTCGTCGATGAGCTGCCGCGCAACACGATGGGCAAGGTGCAGAAGAACCTGCTGCGCGAGACCTACAAGGGTCTCTACGGCTAATCCATAGCCGGCTACTGTCTTTGCCCAAGCGCTTCGCCTGGACATCTGTTCGCGGTTCGGCAGTGGCGCCTTTTACCTGGGCTTTTTCACCCGAGTGCTGGAACCCCACAAAGCGCGGTTCAGCAGGCTGCGTTTGCGCTTGCGCGGGATGAGGTCGACGTCGCTGACGAGCTTGGCGCCGCCCTCGCGCCGCTCCAGGGTGATCTTGCGGCTGTGGAAGGCTTCGAGCTCCGCACGATGCGCCACGCTGACGATGGTGACGTCAGGCAGTTCGCGGATCACCGTCAACATCATCGTGTCCTGGCTCTTCTCGTCGAGCGCCGAAGTCGCTTCATCCAGCACCACGATATCGGGGCGATGCAGCAGCAGGCGCGCGAAGGCGAGGCGTTGCTTTTCGCCGCCCGATAGCGTCTGGTCCCATGGCGCCTCTTCCTTGATCCTGCCGGTGAGATAGCCAAGCCCCACCTTGTCGAGGGCAGCCTTGATTTGCTTGATGGTCCACTTGTCCGCCGCCGCGGGATAGGCGACCGCGCGGCGAAGCGTTCCGGAAGGGATGTAGGGGCGTTGCGGCAGCATGAACAGGCGCCTGTCGGTGTGGAAATTGACGCTGCCGCCGCCCCATGGCCACAGGCCCGCGACGGCCCGCACCAGCGTCGACTTGCCTGAACCGGATTCGCCTGAAACCAGCACCCGCTCGCCCGGCTCGATCACGACCTCGGTTTCCTTGACCACGGAGGTGCCGTCGTCGAGTGTCACGGAAAGATTGTCGAGGCTGAGGATGGCGCCGTCTTCCGCTTCGCCCCGGTTGATGCGTCCGAGCGCATCGCTCTGCTCGGCGCGCTCGAGCCCGTCGAGCGACATCATCAGCGAGGCAATGCGCCGCGCGGAGGCGTTCCAGTCGGCTAGGCGCGGATAGTTGTCGACCAGCCAGCCGAACGCGCCTTGCACGATGCCAAAGGCAGACGCCGCCTGCATCACCTCGCCAAGCGTCATCGAGCCTTCGAGGAATTTTGGCGCGCACAAAAGGATCGGCACGACCGGCGCAAACAGGCTCGATCCCTGCGACACCGCCGCCGTGCGCATGTGCTGTCCGGTCAGCAGAGCCCATTGCCTCAGCACGTGGCCGAAATTTCTGTCGATGCCGCTGCGCTCCTCGTCCTCGCCGCCCAGCAAGGCGATGCTCTCGCCGTTTTCGCGCACACGCGTCAGCGTGTAGCGCAGTTCGGCCTCCGCCTGGTTCTTCCGCTCGGAGAGCTGGACGAAATCGCGGCCGATGACCACCATCGAGGTCGAGGTTATGGCGGCATAGATGATCGCGGTGATGACCAGAAAGCCGGGAATGGTGATGCTCTCACCGCCAACCGGCAGGGTGAGCGCGCCACCGATGGTCCACAGCACGACGATAAAGGTCGAGGCCGACAAGAACGCGTTGAGGACGCCGGCGGTGAAATCGACCGGCGACTCGGTGGCGATGCGCAGATCCTCGGTCATGCGGGCCTCGGGGTTCTGGTGGTCGCCGCCCACGAGGTTCAGCTGGTAGTAGCGGCCGTTTGCCAGCCAGCGCGCGACGACCCCGGTGGTCAGCCAGGAACGCCAGCGGCGCTGGATCGTCATGCGCAGGTAGACCTGCGCGACGACAAGGCTGCCGCTGCAGATCACCAGCGGCACGAATACGGCGCTGAGGAGATAGACTGTGCGGGCGTTGCGCTGCTCGAGGGCATCGAACATCGAGCGGTTCCAGACATTGATGCCATACTGGAAACCGATGTTGATGCAGATCAGCAGCAGCACTCCGATCGTCAAAGGCCAGGCGAGCTTGTCGCCATGCCTCCCCCAATAGCCGCGCCCGCTGATCCAGAAACGCCGCAGCAGATATTTCTTGCGCGCCTGCTCGGCCTGCTCAGGCGTCAGCTTGGGATCGGGTTCGACGGCATCCGGCGGCGGCGCAGCCTCGCCAACGGGCTCGGACGTGGCTTCGGCGGCCGATGCTTTTTTCTCGCGCGGCGTGTCCTCGCGCGGTCCATCTCCGCGCGTTTGCCGTGACGGCTTTTCCCGACGCGACTTCGTGGCATCGCGCGCTCCGACACCGTCGGCCGGTTTCGATTTGGGTTTTGCCTCGGACATATGCCCCGACAACGACCTCCATATCAAAAGGTTTCATGGTATGCGCCTGCCCGACGTTTCAGGAACGCCCGTCATTGCGGATATAAAAGCCCAACGACATGTTCTGCGATGGCGAGGCTGGCGGTAAGGCCAGGGCTCTCGATGCCGAACAGATTGACGATCTGGCCGTCCCCGTGGTCAGCCGGTCCCCGGATGACGAAGTCGGCGGCCGGCTGTCCCGGACCCGACAGTTTCGGCCTGACACCGGGATAGGCCGGTTGCAGGGCGCCATCCGCCAGGCCGGACCAGTAGCGCCTGATTTCGTCGTAGAACGCAGCGCCTCGTGCGGGATCGACGGTATAGTCGACGCGATCGATCCATTCGACATCTGGGCCAAAGCGCGCGCTCCCCGACATGTCGAGGGTCAGGTGCACGCCGAGGCCGCCATGGACCGGCACCGGATAGATCAGCCGCGAAAAGGGCGAGCGGCCGGAAAGCGCGAAATAATTGCCGCGCGCCAGCCACAGCGGCGGAACACGGTCTTGCGGGAGGCCTTCGATGCGGCCGGCGAGCGCCTGCGCGTCGAGGCCGGCGGCGTTGATGAAGGCGCCGGTCTTCAAGGTGAAACCCTCGCCATCGGCGTCGCGCGTGTCGATCCGGATGCCGTCGGCTTCGATGCTCGCGCCTGAGACAACGGTGAGCAAGGCGAAAGATGCGCCGGCCGCTTCCGCGTCTCCACGCAATGACAGCATCAGCGCCTGGCTGTCGACGATGCCGGTTGACGGCGACAGCAGCGCGCCGGCGCAGCTCAGCGCCGGTTCCAGGCTTTCGGCCTCTGCGCGCGTCAAAAGCTTGAGGTCACCGACTCCGCATTGCGCCGCGTTGATCTGGATCGCCTGCAGTTTGTCCAACTGGTCGGGTTCGACGGCAACGATCAGTTTGCCGGTGCGATGATGGGCGACGTCGTGCTCGCGGCAATAGGCATAGAGACGCTCGCGGCCGTTGACGCAGAGACGGGCCTTCAGGCTGCCCGGCGTATAATGAAGCCCGGCATGGATGACTTCCGAATTGCGCGAACTGGTGCCCGTGCCGATGGCTGCGGCCTTCTCGACCACCAGCACCTCGCGGCCCGACAGCGCCAGCGCGCGGGCAATGGCGAGGCCGACAACACCGGCTCCGGCGACAACGCAGTCGACATCATGCATGGGTGGACTTTAGCGCGGACTGTCCGCGCCTGCAAAAACCTTGTCGCCGCCGATCCAGACGCCGTTGACGTCGAGGGCGTCCGACAGAGCGACGATATCGGCAGCCGTGCCATTGGCGAAGCGGCCGAGCCGGTGGGCCTGGCCGACCGCCTGCGCCGGATAGAGCGAGGCCATGCGCAACGATTCCGACAGGTCCAGCCCGACGATCCTGTGCATGTAGCGGACGGCCGAGATCATATCGAGATCGGCGCCGGCCAGCGTGCCGTCGGCCAGCCGCAGACTGCCATCCTTGCGATAGATGATGCGGCCGTTGAGGGTGAACGACGTCATGTCGGTGCCGATCGTCGCCATGGCGTCGGTGACCAGCACGATCCTGCCCGGCCCCTGCTTGGCGCGCAGCGCGATTGCCATGGTGGCGGGATCGACATGGATGCCGTCGGCGATGATCCCGGCCGACAGACTGCCTATGTCGATGGCCGCACCCGCCAGCCCCGGCTCACGGTTGCCGATCTGGCTCATGGCGTTGAACAGATGTGTGACCACGCTGGCGCCGGCATCGGCAAAGGCTCTGGCCGTGGCGTAGCCGGTGTCGGAATGGCCGAGGCTGACAATCACACCGGCCTTGGCCAAGGCCGCAACGCGGGCAGGCTCGACGGATTCAGGCGCTATCGTCGTCAGCAGCACCGGCAGGTTTTTGCGTGCCGCGACCAGCGCCGCTTCATCCGCATCCGTCATCGGCCGGATCAGCGCCGGTTCATGCGCGCCCTTGCGGGCGACGGAGAGATGCGGCCCTTCGAGATGCAGGCCGAGAAATCCCGGCAGTTTTTGCCGTGCCGCCTCGGTGCCGGCGGCAATGGCCGCGGCGGTGATGTCAGGCGTATCTGTGATTAGCGTCGGCAGCAGTGCGGTCGTGCCGAACGGCGCATGCGCCCGGCAGATTGTTGCCAGCGAGGCGACATCGGGATGGTCGTTGAGCATGACGCCGCCGCCGCCATTGACCTGCAGGTCGACAAAACCCGGCACCAGCATGCCGCCCCCGGCGTCGATGCGGGCAACGCCCGACGGAATGGCGCCGACGGGATGAATGCCTTCGACCACATCGCCGTGCACGACAAGGGCGGCGTTGTCATGCCAGTCGTCGCCATCGAAAATTCGGGCGCCAGTCAGGGCAAAACGGTCGCTCATACGGTTTCCGTCACCTTGCGCAGATTGCGCGGTACGTCCGGATCGAGGCCGCGATGGCGGGCGAAGGCTTCGACGAAGCCGTAGAAGGAGACGATCAGCGTCAGCGGGTCGGTCAAGGGATGACCGGTGGCGACATGCGGCAGCCGCGCCGCGCTCTTGGCTTTGTCCGAGGTTACAAAAACTGCTGCACCCTTGCCGGCAAGGTTGTCGGCAGCCTCGGCCACGGACGGCTCGGAGGCATCGCGGGCGGCGAGCGCCAGCACCGGGAAGCCCGGCCCGACCAGCGCCAGCGGGCCGTGCATGACTTCGGCTGCACTGTAGGCTTCGGCATGCATGCCGCAGGTCTCCTTGAATTTCAGCGCCGCCTCGTTGGCCATCGCCGCCGACGGGCCACGTCCCAGGATGAACAGCGATTGCGGCGTCTCCAATGCGCCGGCCAGCGCCATCCAGTCGCAGGCGATCGCCTTGCTGAAATGCTCGGGCAGGCGGGCAAGGGCGGCCAGCAGTCTGTCGTCGCCGGTGCAATGCGCCATCAGCGCCAGGCCGGCGACCGCCGAATTGACGAATGTCTTGGTCGCCGCGACGCTGCGCTCGGGGCCGGCCAGAATGTCGATGGCAAAATTCGAAGCCCGCGCCAGCGGCGAATCGGCGGTGTTGGTGATGGCGACGGTGAGCGCACCGCCGGCTCGTGCCGTCTCGGCCATGGCGACGATATCAGGGCTTTTGCCGGATTGCGAGATGGCGAGGCAAGCCGAACCGGCGAGCTTGAGCTTGGCGCCGTAGATCGAGGCGACCGATGGACCGACCGAAGCGACGGCCAGGCCGGCGGTCAGTTCGACGGCATATTTCATGAAGGTGGCCGCATGGTCGGACGAACCGCGCGCGACGGTAACGACGAAGCTCGGATCGCGCTCGCGAATGCCGCGTCCGGCCTCGGTCAGCACCGCCGCGGAGCCATCGAGCAGGCGAGCGACGGCTTGCGGAATTTCGTCGATCTCGCGCCGCATATGGGTGGTCTTGGGGATCATGGTCGGCCCTCTTCGCTCGGCCCTGTCAGGCGCAGTTCGGCGACGAAATCATAGGCATCGCCGCGGTAGATGGAGCGGGTGAACTCGATCACCTTGCCGCTCGCGAGATAGGAAATGCGTTCGATGTGCAGCCCGGCAATGCCGGATGGCACTTCGAGCAGACGCGCATCGGCGTCGCCGAGATTGGCGGCCGATATGCGCTGCACCGCCCGCACCGGCCGGTTGCCGGTCAGTTGCAGCGCCGCATAGAGTGACGAGCCTATCCCGGCCGGATCCGGCAGCACGCTGGCCGACAACGAGGCGCGCTCGATGGCCAGCGGCGTGTCGTTTGCGATGCGCAGGCGCGCCACGCGCGCCACCAGCTCGTTCGAGGACAGGCCGAGCACCATCATCTCGTCGGGCGAGGGCGCGTAGAGGCCGCGATCGAGCCAGGCTGAACGCACCGCCATGCCGCGCCTTGCCATGTCTTCGGTGAATGAAGTGAGCCTGGACAGCGACTGCTCGACACGCTCCATGCGCGGCGCGACGAAGGTGCCGGAGCCGTGGCGCTGCACGAGGATACCGCCCTTGACTAGGTCCTGCACCGCCTTGCGGACGGTTACGCGCGAAATGTCGGCCTTGGTGGCGATGTCGCGCTCGGAAGGCAGCGCATCGCCCGGCCCGATCAGGCCGCGATTGACGGCGTCCTCGATGCTTTTCCTGAGCTGCAGGTAGAGCGGGGCGCCGCTCTGCGACGACTGCCTCAGCGTGGCGAAGATCTGGTCGGCGGCATCGCTCATCGCGTCGCCTCCGCTTTGACGAAGATGCGGGCCGCCATCTGCACGGCGCCGCCCAGCGCATCGTCGAGCGGCGCTTTCAGCAGCGCCTGGTAGCGCTGGGAAAGGCGCGGCCCATAGAGCGGCGCCAACCCGCCGAGCAGGCAGAGCGGGGCGTCATCAGAGAGGTCGAGCGCGTGGAGCGACGCCTCGACATCGGCAACCGACTTGTCCACGATCCAGTTGGCGACGCTGTCGCCTTTCTCGGCATGCTCGAAAACCTTGGGCGCGAAGCCGCCGAAATCGCCGGGCTTGGCATTGGTGGTGAACTCGACCACGTCTTCGGGATTGTTGCGGAAAATGGCCATCATGCTGTCGGTCAGGGCTGAGCGCGGCCGGACGCCGTCATGGGCGAGCAGCGTCTGCTCCAGCAGGTCGCGGCCGATCCGGGCGCCGCTGCCTTGATCACCGACCTGAAAGCCCCAGCCGCCGATGGCGCGCGACGTGCCGCCCTTGCGCGCCATATAGGCGGTGCCGGTGCCGAGGATGGCCATGGCGCCGTCACCAGAGCCGACTGCCCCTTCGAGCGCGATCTCGGCGTCCGTCTCGACGCGGCTGATGCTGAACGGCAGGATTGCTTCAAGCTGCTGGCGGTAGGTGCCGACATTGGCGCCGGCAAGGCCGAGAATGGCTGGTGTCTGCGGGATCAGGTCCGGATCTTGCCCGGCGGCGATGAAGGCCTGACGAGCAGCCTCGACGATGTGGGTGCGAGCGCCGGTGAGATCGGTGCGGATGTTGGCGGCGCCGCTTTTGGCACGGCCAATGACAACGCCATCGCCTGTCGCAAGGGCTGCCCTGCAGCTGGTGCCGCCGCCGTCGATACCGAGCACGAATTTCACGCGATGTCTCCTCCGGGCGGATAATACCAATAAAATACCAATAGCCAAGGGATTAATTTCCGTTTCAAAAAGATTAAGGCGTATCAGGTTGAAAAACCGGGGAATTTTGCCGGCTCAACGATTTCCAGTTCGCAATTTCGTTAATGCGTGTGGACAAGTGGTATTTTTTTGGTATTGTTCTTCCATCGGAGGGACAGGGATGACCGAACCGCGCACCGAAGCGCTTCACAGCAATGCCGAGGGACTGGACATCCAGGCCCCGGACGCCATCCTTTCTTCTTTGGTCAATGCGCAGATCGAGGCCGCCAAGGCTGTGCGCGACGCCATTCCCGCCATCGCCGCCGCAGCCGAAATCATCGCCGAGCGGCTGAACGGCGGCGGCAAGCTCGCCTATGCTGCGGCCGGCAGCTCCGGCCTGATGGCGCTGGCCGACGCGCTGGAGTTGCCCGGCACCTTCGGCATCAAGCGCGAACGCATCGCCATCCTCATCGCCGGTGGCGACGACGCTTTCAAGACCCTGGCCGGCGGACCGGAAGACGACACCGACGAAGCCTCGACGGCAATTGCCGGCGCCGGCATCGGCAAGGGCGACTGCCTGATCACGATTTCGGCCAGCGGCTCGACGCCCTATGCGGTGCAGGCGCTGAAGGATGCGCGCAGCCGGGGCGCGGCAACCATCGCCATTGCCAACAACAAGGACACGCCCCTGCTCAGGCTGGCCGACGTCGCCATCCTGCTCGAGACGCCACCGGAGGTGATTGCCGGCTCGACGCGCATGGGCGCCGGCACTGCCCAGAAGATCGCGCTCAACATGCTGTCGACGCTTACCGCCATTCATCTCGGCCATGTCCATGACGGCTACATGGTCAATCTCACCGCCGACAACATCAAGCTGCGCGACCGCGCGGCTCGCATCGTCGCCGCTATCAGCGGCCGCGACCGGCAAGACGCCGTGCGGCTGCTCGAAGCGAGCGGCGGCGTCGTCAAGACAGCCATTCTGCTCGCCGCCGGCGCTGCCAACGCCGTTGCGGCCGAGAAGATACTGGAAGGGACCGGCCAGAAGCTGCGGCCGGCCCTTTCCGCGATCGAGGGGAACAAGGGCGCGAAGGCCCCTGTTCTCAAAACCGAACCTGAAAAAGGTCAACAGGGAGACTAGCATGACAACGAAATTACTGACGGCACTGCTTCTCGGCACCAGCATTCTCGGCACCGCCGGGTTGGCTCACGCCGATGACGTAACGCTCAATATCGAAAGCTGGCGCGGCGACGACCTTGCCATCTGGAAGGACAAGCTGATCCCGGCTTTTGAGGCCAAGAACCCGGGCATCAAAGTGGTGTTCGCACCGTCGGCGCCGACCGAGTATGACGCCGCACTCGGCGCCAAGCTCGCCGCCGGCTCGGCTGGCGACCTGATCACCTGCCGCCCGTTCGACAAATCGCTCGAACTGTTCAAGAAGGGCAACCTTGCCGATCTGTCTTCGCTGCCCGGCATGGAGAACTTCTCACCGGTCGCCAAGGCGGCATGGCAGACCGACGACGGCAAGGCGAGCTTCTGCGTCCCGATGGCCTCGGTCATTCACGGCTTCATCTACAACAAGGACGCCTTCGACAAGCTCGGCCTCAAGGTGCCGACGACGCGTGACGAGTTCTTCGCCGCGCTCGACAAGATCAAGGCCGACGGCACCTACATCCCGATGGCCATGGGCACCAAGGACCTATGGGAAGCCGCGACCATGGGCTATCAGAACATCGGTCCGAACTACTGGAAGGGCGAAGAGGGCCGCGCAGCGCTGATCAAGGGCGACCAGAAGCTGACCGACAAGGACTGGGTTGCTCCCTATGAGGAACTGGCCAAGTGGAAGCCTTATCTCGGCGACGGCTTCGAGGCCCAGACCTATCCGGACAGCCAGAACCTGTTCACGCTTGGCCGCGCCGCCATCTACCCGGCGGGATCGTGGGAGATCGGCCTGTTCAACACCCAGGCGCAGTTCAAGATGGGCGCCTTCCCGCCGCCGGTCGAGAAGGCCGGCGACACCTGCTACATCTCCGACCATACCGATATCGGCATGGGCCTGAATGCGGCGTCGAAGAATGCCGACGCGGCCAAGACCTTCCTGTCCTGGGTCGCCTCGCCGGACTTCGCCACCATCTACGCCAACGCTTTGCCGGGCTTCTTCAGCCTAAATTCCACCCCGGTGAAGATGGAAGACCCGCTGGCGCAGGAATTCGTCTCCTGGCGCGACAAGTGCAAGTCGACGATCCGCTCGACCTACCAGATCCTGTCGCGCGGCACGCCGAACCTCGAGAACGAAACCTGGGTTGAATCGGCCAACGTCATCAACGGCACCGACACGCCGGAAGCTGCCGCCAAGAAGCTGCAGGACGGCCTCGACAGCTGGTACAAGCCGGGCAAGTAAGCTCAGGACAGACAGGCCCCCAAGTGGACGGCCCTGCGTTTTTCGATAGCATCATCGACTGCGAACGACGGCGCCGCCCCTCATCCGCCTGCCGGCACCTTCTCCCCGTATAGTGACGGGGAGAAGGATCAGCCGAAACGCAGGCGCCCCCTCTCCCCGTCCTTCACGGGGAGAGGGTAAGGGTGAGGGGCAGCGCTGCCGTCGAAGGCATTGCTAAACCTGATCGGCGGGGACCGCACTCATGGCCGCACAAACACGACCGAAGCGACCGTTCCGCTGGCATATCGGCGTCTTCCTGGCGCCGGCGCTGCTGGTCTATACGGCGATCATGATCCTGCCGCTCGCCGGCACGCTGCAGCTGTCGCTGTTCCGCAATGTCGATCAGCATCAGGTGTTCGTCGGTTTCACTAATTTCCGTACGTTGTTCGGCGACCCCAACTGGTCGGTCGGCTTCTGGAACGCGCTGCGGAACAATACCTGGTTCTTCATCATCCACATGGTGGTGCAGAACCCGATCGGTGTCATGCTGGCGGCATTGCTGTCCAGCCCGAGGCTGAGATTCGCCGCCTTCTACCGCACCGCGATCTTCGTGCCGACCATCCTGTCCTTCGTCATCGTCGGTTTCGCCTGGAAACTGATCCTGTCGCCGTTGTGGGGCGTGGCGCCGCATCTGATGGATCTGGTCGGCCTGAAAAGCCTGTTCACGCCGTGGCTCGGCAAACAACAATATGCCCTGACCGCGCTCAGCCTGATCTCGGTCTGGCAGTTCGTCGGCATTCCGATGATGCTGATCTATGCAGCACTCCTGTCGATCCCCGAAGAGGTGATCGAGGCTGCCGAATGCGACGGCATCACCGGCATGTCTCAGTTCTGGAAGATCAAGCTGCCGCTGATCCTACCCTCGATCGGCATCATCTCGATCCTGACCTTCGTCGGCAATTTCAACGCTTTCGACCTGATCTACACCGCACAAGGGGCGCTTGCCGGGCCGAATTATTCGACCGATATTCTGGGCACTTTCCTCTACCGCGCCTTCTTCGGCTTCCAGCTGCAGACCGGCGATCCCAATATGGGTGCGGCGATCGCCACGATGATGTTCCTGATCATCCTCGGCGGCGTCTGCGTCTACCTCTTCCTCGTCCAGACGCGCCTGCGTCGCTACCAGTTCTGAGAGGGGCGAGATGTCGAGCTTGAACACCCCCCTCTGGCCTGCCGGCCATCTCCCCCGCAAGGGGGGAGATTGGCAGCTCTGGCCTTGCCGCTCGGCTTGCAACGTTGGCGATTGGCGAAAGCAGTCGCGGCATCTGATCTCCCCCCTTGCTGGGGAGATGTCCGGCAGGACAGAGGGGGGTGCCTTGGCGCCAACCTCGCCTGCCTTGGCTCGTCAGGAGACCTTCCAATGAGCACCGCCACTCGTTCGCTGCCCCGCACCATCGGCGCCCACGCGATCCTGTTGACCTACACGGCGATCGCGCTGTTTCCGGTGATCCTGGTCATCATGAACTCGTTCAAGTCGCGCGCCGGCATCTTCAGCGAGCCGCTGACGCCGCCGACGCCAAAGACCTTCGACCTGATCGGCTATACCACCGTGATCGGGCAGGGCGACTTCATCCACTATTTTCAGAACAGCCTCGTCGTCACCGTCGCCTCGCTGTTCTTCGTGCTTCTGTTCGGCGCGATGGCGGCGTTCGCGCTCTCGGAATACCGCTTCCGCGGCAACACGCTGATGGGGCTTTACCTCGCGCTCGGCATCATGATCCCGATCCGGCTCGGCACCGTCGCCATCCTGCAATTGATGGTGGCGAGCGGGCTGGTCAACACGCTGACGGCGCTGATCCTGGTCTACACCGCGCAAGGGCTGCCGCTGGCCGTCTTCATCCTGTCGGAATTCATGAAGCAGGTGTCGGACGATCTGAAGAATGCCGGCCGTATCGACGGGCTGTCGGAATACACGATCTTCTTTCGGCTGGTGCTGCCGCTGGTGCGGCCGTCGATGGCGACGGTCGCCGTCTTCACCATGATCCCGATCTGGAACGATCTGTGGTTCCCGCTGATCCTGGCGCCGTCGGAAGAGACCAAGACGGTGACGCTCGGCGCGCAGTTGTTCCTCGGCCAGTTCGTCACCAACTGGAACGCCATCCTGGCCGCACTCTCGCTGGCGATCATGCCGGTGCTGACCCTCTACGTCATCTTCTCGCGGCAGCTGATCCGAGGCATCACATCCGGAGCCGTCAAGTGAGCGGAGCCCTACAAATCTCTGCTGGAGCCTTCACCCCACCCGGCGCTGCGCGCCGACCTCCCCATCAAGGGGAGGTAAAAGGTCGTGGCTTCATTCACGACCGCCAAAGGGCGACTTTCGGAGAAGCTTCTTTGGCAGTGAGGGTGTTCGCGCCAACGTCCTACCTCCCCTCGATGGGGAGGTCGGCGCG